>CAYPJK010000482.1:0-2571 GCA_964411025.1 uncultured Nevskia sp. | reverse complement strand
AATACAGCGCGTCCTCCAACCCGGCCTCGGCGAGGTTGGCGGCGTCGTTGGCGAAAAAGGTGCGGTGGGCGACCTTGAGCGTAGTGTGGCTGAGCGCGAAATAACTGCCCAGCACCAGCGCGAAGCCGGTGGCAAACAGCATGGCCGTGAGCAGCATGCTGCCGCGATCGCGGGGAAGGCGGCGGCACGGGGGCGGGACTGTCGGACGGACCGGCATCAGGAGGCGGGTTTGTTGCGCAGCACGAAAATGGCCGATACGGCGGTGTCGGTGGTGTTCGCCATGCCACGGGCCGAGCGCGCGAGGTAGAACGTGACCTGCACGCGCTTGGTGGCCGCGTCCGTCGTGGCCGCGTTGCCGGCGAGGTCGTAGCGGCTGAAGACCAGGCCGGCGCTGCCGTCCGCGCGCGCCGGCAGATCCTTGACCAGAACCACGCGACCGGCGGTCGCGGCGCTGCTGGCGCCGGGCACGAGATAGAACGCCTGCGCGGCGCCGGTCCACGCGTAGGTGACCTGCCGGGTCGCACCGCCCGTCGTCGGGATCGTGAGCGTGATGTCGCTGGCGTCGTTCCAGGTGATGGCGCTCGCGTTTTTGAGGTCCCCTTCAAGCTGCTCGATGCCCCGGCGCGACTGCGTGCCCATCTCCGCGTATTGGTTCATCCGCACGCCGCCGCGCGCAATCTGCAGCGCCGTGGTCGCCACGCCGGCGAGCACGAGGCCGCTCAGCGTGGCGGCCACCAGCAGCTCCACCAGCGTGAAGCCGCGCGCCCGGTCACGAGCCGCGCAGATACTCATGGAGTCCTCCATTGGTGAAATAGCTGGTGTAACTGCGGCTGAGGCTGTGCCCGTCGTAGCTCCGCCACCGCACTGTCAGCGTGACCTGCAGCAGCTGGCCGGAGCGCCCCGCGAGCGCGGCCGCGGTGCGCGACAACGTGAAGCGCCCGCCGATGGCGGGATTGCGCGCAAAGCTGGCATCGATCACCGGCACGTAGGCGGGGTCGGAGAGCTGGGCCCAGGTGAACAGCCGCTCCTTTTCCATCTCGCACTGCAGGATGTTGGCGGCGATCTCGAGGTTGCGCGACGTGTCGAGGTGGAGGAAGGCGCGCTGCAGCGTGGTCAGGGACATGGCCAGCGCCAGCGCGAGCACGCCGACCGCCATCGCCACCTCGACCATGGTGAATCCCCCGCGAAGCCGCATCGCGCGCGTGGTTGCCGGTTTGGCCTCGTCTTGCATGGGTTCAGGGCAGGCGCCGGTAATTCTCGCCGCAGTAGACCAGCGTGTCGCCGTCGGCCAGCGTGATGAGTCCGCCGGGCTGGTCGGTGGCCAGTCCCAGACGGTCCGCGGCGCGGACCGGTTGGCACCCGGCCCGCACGACCCGCGGCGCCTCCACCGCCTGCAGTTCAAAGAGCTTCAGGTCCCCGGTGGTGGTGAGCGCGATGCCGTGTTGCCCCGGCTGGCTGCCCGTGAGGTAGACGCCGGCATGGAGCTGGTAGAACGATTTCGCCTCCGCCGCCGAAAGCCGGGCCGCGTCCACGCGGGCGAGCGGGTCCGGCCACCACAGCCAGGCCAGCGTTGCCGCCAATACGGCGGCCAGGCCGCCCAGCACCGCGAGACGGATCGGGTTCGATGGCTCGTTCCGCGCCGGCGCCGTGGATTCCACCACCGGTTGCATCGCGGCTTGCACGGCCGCCGTCTGCGCCCGGGCCCGCGCGAGGCCGGCGCTGCCGTCCAGCTCCGCCATCACCGCCTCCACCTCGAGTAATTGCGCGGGCAGGTCGCGGCGCTGCATGTCGTGGAAAATCAGCGTCCGGCTTCCCAGCCGCACGAGGTAGCTTTCCTGCCGCACGCGGATGCGCATCTCGGGATCGGCGGCGGCGTTCTCGACCGGGTCGACCGCTTGGAAATTCGCCAGCAGGGCGCGCATCTCGTCCGGGCCGAGGCCGCGGCGTTCCACCGGGCTGAGCGAAACGGCGGCGGTGCGCGCGTCGGCGGACAGGTTGACGAGGGTGACGTGATACATGGCGGCCTAATTTCCGGCGCCAACCAGGTAGACCGGCCAGCCGTTGAACCCGGTGCGGAAACGCCCGCTGGCGAGGTCGCCATCATCGAGTCGGGAGTCGATGTAGCGGAGGTCCGCCGGCGAGAGCGTCAGGGGCAGGCGGGGCGCGAAGGCGGTCAGCGAGATCAGGCCGGGGCGGCCGGGCGCGGGGGCGGACCAGCCGTATTCGCCGCCGAAGGGCGAGCCCTGCGCCCAGCCCGGGGTGGCGCGCAGATCGACCACCTCCGCGGCCGTGGCGGGCCAGGCGCCGTGCCGGCGATGATGGCCCTCGAAGGCCGTGGCATGCGCGCGCAATTCGGTGATGAAGCGGTCGCATTGCAGGCGCCGACTGATCCGGCCGGCGAGCGTGAACGCCAGGGCGCCCGCCAGCGCCAGGACGAGCAGCACGAGCAGCATCTCCGCGGTGCTGAAGCCGCGCCGGTGGCGGGGCGTGACCGCGGGCGCTGCAGCTCTACCCGGGGCGTGCATGGCGGCGGCGGTCAGCCGTTCACGGGATGGAAGCCCACGTCCGGCA
>CAYPJK010000481.1:0-2577 GCA_964411025.1 uncultured Nevskia sp. | reverse complement strand
CCGCGTCATCCTGATATGCGGTATACGCCGCGCCCGCGATTGCGGATGCAGACCTGGATCGAGATTCTCCCGCCGCTGAAACTCTGGCCGTCTATGAACGGAACCGGCTCTTCATGACGTCCTCGACGGCGGCCCGCGCCTGATCGAGACGTTCGTGGCCGGCGCCGCGGAGGTTGATCACGGGGATGCGGCGCTCGGTGCAGACCGTCAGCAGCAGGTCCGAGAACAGGACAGGGGCCCGCTCGTCCGAATCCATGTCGTTGACGATGTAGAGATGGGATCGCGGCCCCGCCGCGTCGTCCGAAATCCCTGGGGTCGAATTTCCTTGCCGTATCTGCGCCAGGATGCCGATGGTGAGTGCATCCAGCTCGCAGAACAGAACGCGGTTGGCCTGACGCGCCAGCGCGGCGTCGCCTGCCGCATGGGCGCGCAGAAGCGCGGCCGCCGGCGCGTCGCCGGGCGCTGCCCTGAGCAGGCTGTCCAGGCCGCCGCCATAGGCGTGCAGGCACGCCGTGGCGAACGCCGCCGCCAATTCGGCGGCCAGCGCGGACCCGGCGAGATCCACGACGCAGACGCGTGTCAGATAGTAGGGCCGCACCGGCGGCAGCAGATCTGCCCAGTGTCCCAACGGATCCGCACGGATCGCGCGGCCGCTGACCGGCACGTTGCGGCGCTCCAGGTCGACCGGCACGAACTCGGCGTCGAGCTCATGGGCCAGCCGCGCACCATATGCTTCCGAGGCAAAGACGTAGTCGATCGGGCCGGGTCGGTGCCGCCGGATGCTCTGCCGCCACAGGTCCCAGAATTGCGGATGCTCCTCCGGCGCCTGCGGCAGTTCGTCAGTGTGGTGGATCACCTCGACGCCGGGAAACGCCTCGCACATCCAGCGATAGCGCAGCTCGCCGGGAATAGGCTCGCGGACGATCGAACAGGCGAGCACGGTCAATCGATCGACATAGGCGCGCGCGAACTCGATGAGATACTGATGGCCGCGATGCGGCGGTAGGAACTTGCCAAGCAGGAAGCCCGATGTTGCGGTGCGCGACAACTGGCAGGGAGAACTACAGATTCACGGGAACGACCGCGCCAGAGAACAGCACCGGCCCGGTCGGAAGTCCAGTCGTCGATCCGCCTGCCGGCTCCAGGCTTACCGCCAGTGACGATGTCGACAGCGCGCGTGCCGTCTCCGGCGTCAGCGGCAGCACGATCGAGGTCCCGTGCTCGTCGCTGGGGAACAGACCCAGCGAATGCGGCGCCGCGTCTTGCCCAGGCGGCACCAGCCAGACCTCCAGCGACTTGCCGGCGGTGCTTCGGGGTACCTTGATGTTCAGTCGCAGGACCAGGCGGCCGTCGACCAGGTCGAGGTTGGCGTCCATCATCGGCCGCCCGTCCTTGTCGAGCAGCACGGCCACATGGCTGATGGCGCGCTCGCTTACGGCGATGCGGTTTTCGATCTGCGCCAGTCGCTGAGCCAGCTCGGCGAAAGCGGCCGGGGTCCCGGCGAGTTCGGAGGTGCTGCTCTCGATCCTGGCCAGCCTGTCATTGACCGCGCCGATCTGTCCCGGAGTCGATTCCACCTGTGCGAGCTTGCCCTCGATTCCGCGCAGCCGTTCCGCAAGTTCGGCAATCGTCGCAGGTGTCTTCGCCAGGTCGGCGGTTCCGCTTTCGATGCGGGCCAGCCGATCGCTGACCTCCCCGATCCGACCCGCCGCCGAGTCCAGCTGCGCCAGTTTACCCTCGATCCCGGAGAGCCGATCGTTGACTTCGCCGATCCGTTCCGGCGTCGGTTCGATCGCTGCCAGTTTGCCTTCGATACCCGCCAGCCGATGGTCGAGGGCGGCGATCTGCTCGGGCGTCGGGCCGGCCGGCCGCAAGGCCGAGAACAGCGCCAGGGCGATCGCGGCCGCGGCGGCAGCGAACCCGAAGGGCCGCCAGAATCCGATCAACTCCCACCAACGGACCCGCGCGGATAGGGGCTTCGCCGCCGCTGTCGCCACTCCTACCAGCCGCCGCTCGATCGCCGGCCACAGATGCGCCGGCGGCGACACGGCCGGGGCCGACTCCGCCAACAGGTTGACCCGCATCTCCCAGTCCCGGACGATCTGCCGCAACGCCGCATCACCCTGCATCAGCCGCTCGAACCGCCGCCGCGCGGGCCCGCGCAGCGTGCCGAGGGCGTACTCCGCCGCCAGACGTTCGCGCAGTTCGGGCTGACTGTAGTTCATTGCTCCATGCACCCCCGGAGCCGGATCAGGCTGCGGCGGACCCAGCTCTTCACCGTGCCCAGCGGCGCCTTCAGCCGGTCTGCGACCTGCTCGAACGTCAGGCCCTCATAGTAGGCCAGCATGAGGCTGCGCCGCGGACTGTCCTCGAGCTGTTCGAGACAGCCGCGCAGCCTCTGGGCGTCGCTGCTCAGCGCGGCTAGATCGGCCGGGCTTGGCGATGGGTCCTCCCAGGCCTGCATGACCGAGTCCTCGAGCGGCGTCTCACGGCCGCGTCGGCGCAGCGTGTCGAAACACTGATTGCGCACGATCCGGGCCAGCCAGGCCATAGCCGTGCCGCGGCCCGGGTCGAAGC
>CAYPJK010000480.1:0-2579 GCA_964411025.1 uncultured Nevskia sp. | reverse complement strand
GCGTGCCGCCCGCACGCCGCCCGAACCGGCGCCGATGACGAACAGGTCGTAGTCGTAACCAGCCATGCTGTCCGCTCCACTACATGATCCGTTGCTGCACGGGCGCGATGTTCGGCGTCACCTGCTCGCGGTCGACCGGGTCCGTCTCAAGTCGCGGCCGCCAGGCGCCCCGCTGCCGCGATCCAGCGCCGCCGCACCAGGAACAGCACCGCCGCCAGCTCGATCGCTGGCGCGATGACGGCGAACGACTCATGGCCGCTGGCGCCCGGGACAAATAGCGGCAGCAGCTCGACCGCGCCAGTCGCCACAGCGAGCCCGGCGCCGACACCATAGAGCGCCAGCAGATAGATCACCGCCGTCAGGTCCGGCGCCTTCGGCCGATCGGCGAAATTGAGCAGCAGGACGATGCCGAGATCGCGCGCCATGAACAGCGGGATCGCCAGCGCCGTCGCCATGCCTCCGGCCCAGGCGTCGCTGACCAGGACAGCAGGTAGTTCCTCCCGCAGGGCTTCGGCCGGCAGCACCTGACCGCGACTGAGCAGGCCCGCGATCAGCGCTGCTGCTGCCGCAAGCACAAAGGCCGGTGCCCACAGCGGCAGGGACGGCAGCGCCCGGCGCCACGCCCCCTGGCGCAGGTCATGCAGCAGCCAGCGATAGCGCACGATGTCGTTCGACTGGGCGAACAGTGCCGCGTAATAGAGCGGCAACACGATCAACAGCGCCTGCAGCACCCGCGCCAGGGCGCCGCCGGCGGCGGTTCCCTGGGGCAGACCCTGGTAATAGCCGATGAGGAACAGCGAAAACGCCAGCCAGGCCCACGGCCATAGTCGAACCTGCAGCTCCGCCGCCATCATCCGGTAAAGCCCGAGCAAGGCCCACCCGAGCAGGAGCAGCCGGGTCAGCTGCATGAAATCCGCGGCCGTCAGTTTGAGTCCGTACCAGCTGATCACCAGGGGATCGCCCAACTGCATCTCTGCGGTCAGCGACGGTGCCAACGCGTGGGAAATCCCGAACAGACCGATCAGCAGCGCCCCGCCCTGGGCGAAAGCCGTGGTGCGGCGGCTGAAGCGGCGGCCCTTGGCGACGATCACCAGCGCCAGCAGCAGCGCCACCGCCTGCACGATCAGCGCGCCGACGATCTTGTCCAGCACCGTCAACGGCAGGTCCTCCGCCTCACCCTGCGCCAGCGCCGCCGCGGCAAAGGCCAGTAGGCACCAGCCGGCGCTGTACCACACATGGGCCGTGCCGCCGGCCAGCTTGCCCCAGGCCATGGTCCAGGGCGCAATCGCTGACATGCGCTGTCCGTCCCAGGTGCCGGAAGCGATTTCGTCGGCCAACGCGTTGACCGCCCGGCGCGACCCCAGGAGGTAGGCGATGAGGGCGTAGCAGACATCGGCGCTGTAACTGACGACCGACCAGTCGCCGTCGCTGCCGAAGAAGGCGATCGCGAAGATGGCGCCGAGGATCAGCGGCGGCGCCAGCAGCCGCTGCGGCGAGAACTGCAGCCAGAGACTGCGCAGCAACTCGGGATTCACGGGGCCCCCCGTTGGCGCATCAGGGCCAGATAGGACTCCTGCAGCCGCTCGCGCAGCGGCGCGAACTCGGCGACCGCCAGCCCCTCCCCGATCAGCGACTTCAGCAGCGCATGCCGCGCATCCGCACCGCCGGTGAAACCGAACTTCGCCAGCGCGCCCTCGACCACGAGATCGCTCACCCCCTGCGCCGCAGCCAGCAGTTGCGCCAGCCGCCCGTCGGCGGCCACCAGGCGCAGCTGCAGCACCGCCCTTCCACCCTTGCCGCCGCTTTCGGCGCCGATCGCTCGGTGATCGACAATCCGGCCATCGCGGATTGCGAGAATATGCGTAGAGTAATCCTCGAGCTCGGCCAGGATGTGCGAGGAAACGATCAGCGTCATGCCGTCGGCGCGCAGGTCGCGGAACACCGCCGCCAGGCTGTGGCGCGCCTCGGGATCCAGCCCGGCCGCAGGTTCGTCCAGCAGCGCCAATTGCGGTGCGTGGATGATCGCCTGGGCGATGGCCAGCCGCTGCTTGAGCCCGCGCGACAGCGTGCCCGCATGGTCCTGCATCCGGTCGGCGATGCCCAGTCGCTCCGCCGCCCGGGCGATCGCCGCCGCACGGTCGCTGGCCGGCACGTCATGGGCGCGGGCGCGATGATCCAGGCATTGCGCCACCGTGAGGTCGTCATAGACGCCGAAGAAATCCGGCAGGAAGGCCATGTGCCGATGGGCGTCGCGCGGCGCCGCGTGGACGTCGAGATCACCCAGCATCACCTGGCCTGCACCTGGCCGGTCGAGCGCGGTCAGACAGCGTAGCAGCGTCGTCTTCCCGGCCCCGTTGGGTCCCACCAGCGCAGTGATCGTTCCGGGTTCGATTTGGAACGAGACCCGGTCCAACGCGCGATGGCCGGGATAGTCGTAGACCAACCCGTCGACCCGGATCATCGACGGGCACTTGCGGTCATTGCCGGCGCGTCCGCGTCGCCTTACACCCCGCCCATGCAGAGATACTTGATCTCCAGGAAGTCCTCGATGCCGTACTTCGAGCCTTCGCGGCCGATGC
>CAYPJK010000479.1:0-2580 GCA_964411025.1 uncultured Nevskia sp. | reverse complement strand
CAGCCGCAGCCGGCGCGAAGAGGTCGACCATTTCGCCGTGGCGGGTGACGCGGATGGTCAGGGACATCGGGCTAGAATGCGTGCGGTTGGCTGACGCCGGAATGGTCGAGTGTACTGGCGCAGCGCGCCTTGGTTGCCCGGCAAGCCGCGCCTTTTCGCAGAACGTCTGCGCCGCACGACGGTCCCACCTTCTCTCCCTTGCAACGAGCTGCCATGACCCGTCTGACCTATCGCAGCCTGTGCTTTGCCGGTTTCGCCGGCTGCGCCGCGGGCCTGCTGTTCGCGCTGCTGCTGCAGCACGGCTACGGCCTGGAGCCATGCCCGATGTGCATCTTCCAGCGCGTGGCGATGGCCTTTGCCGGCCTCGGCTTCCTGGGCGGCGCGGTGTTTGCCCCGAAGGCCGGCGGCCGCTGGCTGTGGATCGTGCTGGCCCTGCTCGGCGCGCTGGCCGGTGCGGCGATCGCCGGCCGCCACGTCTGGCTGCAGAGCCTGCCGCCGGACCAGGTGCCGGCCTGCGGACCGACGCTCGACTACCTGCTCAACCTGCTGCCGGTCGGCGAAGTCGTCACCCTGGTGCTGAAGGGCGACGGCAACTGCGCGAAGATCGACGCCGCCTTCCTCGGCATCAGCCTGCCCGGCTGGACGCTGGTCGCCTTCATCGGCATCAGCCTCTACGCGCTGCTGATTCCCCGGCTGGCGCGCCGCCACTCCATTTTTTCCTGAACCCCGATTCCTGCCCTGATCCCCATGCCCGCTCCGAAAGCCATCGCCACCACCGACATCTCCGACGCCCATCCCGAGGCCCAGGTCGCCGAGCCGGTCTTCAACGACTTCGGCGGCCGCTTCAGCTTCCACGGCCCGATCAAGACGCTGAAGGTGTTCGAGGACAACGCCCAGGTCCGCGCCTTGCTGGAAACCCCGGGCAAGGGCCAGGTGCTGGTGGTCGACGGCGGCGGCTCGCCGCGCTGCGCGCTGGTGGGCGGCAACCTCGGCGTGCTCGGCGTCAAGAACGGCTGGGCTGGCATCGTCGTCTACGGATATGTCCGCGATTCCGAGGAACTGTCCGAGCAGGACATCGGCATCAAGGCGCTCGGCACCCATCCGCGCAAGAGCGAGAAGGGGCTGCACAGCGCCGTGGCCGACAAGGTGCTGGAGTTCGGCGGCGTCCGCTTCAAGCCCGGTGCCTATCTGTATGCCGATGTCGACGGCATCGTCGTCACCGACCAGCCGGTCCACGGCAAGTAGGCCCGAACGGGAATCGCCGAGGGCGGTGCCGGTCCGTTCCGGGCCGCCGTTCGGCAGTTGCTGCCGCCGGTTCGTCATCGCGCCTTGCCACAGTGCCGATGGCCGGATTCGACGGCTTCCTCTCTACCGAGACTTGCAGTGCGTGATTTCCGCGGTTCCCTGCTGTTCAGCCTGATCTGCCTGATCGCCGCCGGCGTCTGGGGCGCCCAGACCGCAATCGGCTGGCTGCCGGCGCTGTGGCTCACCGCCGTGCTGGCGGTGCTCGAAGTGTCGCTGTCGTTCGACAACGCGGTGGTCAACGCCGGCGTGCTGAAGGACATGAGCATCTACTGGCGCCGTCTGTTCCTGACGCTCGGCATCGTGATCGCGGTCTTCGGCATGCGGCTGGTGTTCCCGATCGTGATCGTGGCCGTCGCCGCCGATCTCGGGCCGATGCCGGTGATCGACATGGCGCTGAAGCAGCCGGAGCAGTACAGCGCGCTGCTGACCCACGCCTATCCGGCGATTGCGGCATTCGGCGGCATGTTCCTGCTGCTGGTGTTCCTGAACTTCCTGTTCAACGACAAGCGCCAGCTGCACTGGCTGGGCCGCAGCGAACGCTGGCTGGCGAGCCTCGGCCGCATCGAGAGCGTCGCCGTGCTGGTGTCGCTGGTGACGCTGTTCGGCACCCGCTGGTTCCTGCCCGACATCCTCGAGGAGCGGGTGATGGTCGCCGGGCTGGCCGGTGTGATCCTGTACATCGCCGTCGATGCGCTCGGCAGCCTGTTCGGCGAAGCCGGCGAGGCAGCCGCCGACGGCGTCAAGCGCAGCGGCTTTGCGGCCTTCATGTACCTCGAAGTGCTCGACGCCTCGTTCTCCTTCGATGGCGTGATCGGCGCGTTCGCGATTACGCGGGACGTGGTGATCATCATGCTGGGGCTGGCGATCGGCGCGATGTTCGTGCGTTCGATGACGGTCTATTTGGTCAACAAGGGCACGCTCGACGAATACGTGTTCCTCGAACACGGCGCCCACTACGCGATCGGCATGCTGGCGTTGATCATGATCGCCGGCACCGTGGTGCACGTGCCCGAAGTGGTCACCGGCCTGCTCGGCGTGGCGTTCATCGCCGCGTCGATCTGGAGTTCGATCCGCTACAACCGCCGACAGCAGCGGCCGAAGGGCTGATCCGGCGGCAACGCCACGGACTGCCGCAGCACCGGGCCCCGACGCAAGCGGCGCTGGCGCCTGGCAGCACCGCCTGACGAGCGCCCGTGCCGTTCCTGGGCGGGCTGCCTGAAACGCGATCCAGCGGGCACTGTATGCCTTGGGCGCTGCGCCACCGGCAACGCCGTT
>CAYPJK010000478.1:0-2586 GCA_964411025.1 uncultured Nevskia sp. | reverse complement strand
TCGATGCTCGACGTCTTCGCGGTGGCGCTGCTGATCGCGTTGGTACACTTCGGCAGCCTTGCCAATGCCGAGCCCGGTGCCGGCATCGTGGCCTTCGGGGCGGTCGTGGTGCTGACCATGCTGGCCACCATGAGCTTCGATCCCCGTCTGATCTGGGACAACACCCGGATTCCTGCCCGCCGCGCCACCGATCGTCTCCCGACATGAGCGAAACCCCTTCGATGTCCGCGCTGCCTGCGCCGGAACCGCGCCGCGACGGCCGCAAGCGGCTGTCGCTGATCTGGCTGGTCCCGCTGGTGGCGGCGCTGGTCGGGCTGGCACTGGTGATCCGCACCTGGCTGCAGACCGGGCCGACGATCACCATCCGCTTCGATACCGCCGAAAGCCTGAACAACGGCACCACCGAGGTCCGCTACAAGGACGTCGTGGTCGGCAAGGTGTCGAGCATCCAGCTGCGCGAGGATGACAGCGGCGTCACGGTCGAAGTGGAGTTGACGCCGGATGCCAAGCGCATCGCCGTGAAGGACAGCCGCTTCTGGGTGGTCCGGCCACGGATCGGCATCGGCGGCGTGTCGGGCATCAACACGCTGTTGTCCGGGGCGTACATCGGCGTCGACGTGGGCCGCTCGGGCGAGCAGCAGCGCGACTTCGTCGGCCTCGAGAAGCCACCGGCGGTCACCCACGACCAGAAGGGCAAGCAGTTCACGCTGACCACCCTTGATGCCGGCTCGATCACCATCGGCGCGCCGGTCTACTACCGGCGGGTGGCGGTCGGCCGCGTGGTCGACGCCACGCTCGACGAGGACGGTAAGCGGATCACCGTGCGGGTGTTCATCGACGCGCCGTACGACCGCTTCGTGACCGATGGCGTCCGCTTCTGGAACGCCGGCGGCATCGATCTCGCGGTGTCGTCGGAAGGACTGCGGCTGAACACCCAGTCGCTGGCCACGGTGGTGGCCGGCGGCATCGCCTTCCAGCCGCTGGACGAACGCAAGCCGGGCGAGCCGGCCCGCGAGGACAGCCGCTTCGAGCTGTACGACGGCATCGCCACCGCGCTCGCGCCGCCGGACGGCCCGTCAGTACGTGCGCTGCTGGTACTGCGGCAGTCGACGCGCGGCCTGACCGCTGGCACCCCGGTGGACTTCAACGGCCTGGTGATCGGCGCGATCCGCTCGATCGAACCGCAGTACGACGTGCGCCAGCAGAGTTTCTACTCGAAGGTGATGGTCGAGCTGTATCTGGAGCGGCTGGGCCCGGCCTGGTCCGCGCTGAAAGGCCTCGCCGCCGACAGCGACCGGCCGGCGCTGGCGGTGCTGAACAAGCTCATCGACCAGGGGCTGACTGCGCAGCTGCGCGCCGGCAACCTGCTGACCGGCCAGCAGTACGTGGCTCTGTTCTTCAAGCCGGGCGCCAAGGCCCGACGAGTGACGGCTGGCGACACGATGCCGGAGATTCCGACCGCCGCCGGCAGCCTCGAGGAAATCCAGACCCAGATCGAGAGCATCGTCACCAAGCTCGACAAGATTCCGTTCGCCGAACTGGGCGCTGATCTGCGGACCATGGTCAACAGCGCCAATACGCTGCTGCGTACCTTCGATCAGGACATCGCGCCGCAGGCCCGGCGCACGCTGGACAATGCCGCGACCGCGATCCGTTCGCTGGAACAGAACCTCACCTCGCCGGAAGCCCCGCTGCAGCAGGACACCCGGCGGATGCTGGAACAGCTGAACCGGACCGCGGCCTCGTTCCGGGTGCTTGCCGACTATCTCGAAAAGCATCCGGAGTCGCTGTTGCGTGGCCGGCCGGCGGCCGTCGAGCCGACCGCCGCACCGCCGGAGAAAACCGATGCCCAGACCCATGACTGACGTCCCGATGCGAAAGCCCCTGACCGTTGTCGCGCTGTGCCTGCTGCTGGCGGCCTGCCAGAGCGCCCCGCCGATCCGCTACTACACGCTGGTGCCGCCGAAAGCCGGCGAAGCCGTGGCCGCCGCCCAGGACCCCGCGTACCGCGTGATCGTCGAAACAGTGACCATTCCGGCGCAGGTCGACACGCCTTACCTGATCGTGCGCGAAGGCCGCAGCCAGCTGCAGCCGGCCGAGGAACAGCGCTGGGCAGCGCCGCTGGCCGATGAAGTCCGGGCAGCGCTGATCGACGGCCTCGGCGCGACCGCCACCGGCCCGGGCAGCGCCGCCGACAGCACGCTGCCGCTGTACCGGCTGCGCGTGGTGCTGCGGCGCTTCGATTCGGTGCTCGGGCGGCAGGCGCTGGTCGATGCCGGGTGGACGGTCGAAAGCCTGCACGACCCGGCGCGCGCGGCAACCTGCGACAGCCAGGTGGCAGCCAGCATTGCCGATGGCTTCCCGGCGCTGGCCGATGGTCATCAGCGGGCGATGGCCGATCTCGCGCACCGGATCAGCACCGGCCTCGACACGCTGCAGGCCGGCAAGACCGCCGAGGTCTGCGTGGCCGCCAACAGCGGCTGAGTGCTGCCGCCGTGCTGGTGATCAACCCGCAAGTCAGCGTTCCGCTCGAGGAGATCGAGCTGAACGCGATTCGCGCGCAGGGCAACGGCGGCCAGCACGTCA
>CAYPJK010000477.1:0-2595 GCA_964411025.1 uncultured Nevskia sp. | reverse complement strand
GCCCTGTCGCCTTTCCGCATCGAGCGCCTGCGCGCGAGCCTCGCGGCGCATGCGCCGGGCGTTTCCGGCCTGCGCGCCGTCGAGTTTTTCATGGTCGATGCGGAAGGCGTCGATGCAGCGGCGCTGTGCCGCCTGCTCGACGCGACGACCGAGGCGCTGCCGACGGCGCAGACGATGCTCTATGTCGTGCCGCGCCTTGGCACCTTGAGCCCGTGGTCGAGCAAGGCCACGGACATCGCCAAGGTCTGCGGGCTGGCGGGCGTGCAGCGCGTCGAGCGCGGCAGGCTCTATCTGCTCGACGGCGTTCAATCGCTTCCGGCAGCCGCGCTGGCCGACCTGCACGATCCGATGACCGAATCGGTGCTGACCGCGTCCGCCGACCTGCAGCACGTGTTCGCCACCGGCGCGCGGCGTGCGTTGCGGACGGTTGATGTGCTGGCCGGCGGCCGCGAGGCGCTCGTCGCCGCCAATCGCGACTGGGGGCTGGCCTTGTCGAGTGATGAGATCGACTACCTGGTCGGCCACTACACCGGTGCCGGCAAGAACCCGACCGACGCCGAGCTGATGATGTTCGCGCAGGTCAACAGCGAGCACTGCCGGCACAAGATCTTCAATGCCGAGTTCACGGTCGATGGCGCGGTCCAGCCGGATTCGCTGTTCGGCATGATCAAGCTGACCTACAAGGCCTCACCCGATGGCGTGCTGTCCGCATACAAGGACAACGCCTCGGTGATCGAAGGCCCTGAGGCGATGCGCTTCTTCCCCGAAGCCGACCGGCAGTGGCGCGAGCACCGCGAGCCGGTGCACATCCTGATGAAGGTCGAGACCCACAACCATCCGACCGGCATCTCGCCAGCGCCCGGTGCGGCGACCGGCGCAGGCGGTGAAATCCGCGACGAGGCCGCCACCGGCCGTGGTGGCCGGCCGAAGGCGGGCCTGTCCGGCTTCACCGTGTCGAACCTGCGGATTCCCGGTTTCGTGCAGCCCTGGGAACAGGATCTCGGCAAGCCGGCCCGGATTGCCAGCGCGCTGCAGATCATGCTCGACGGACCCATCGGTGCCGCGAGCTACAGCAACGAATTCGGCCGGCCGGTACTGACCGGTTACTTCCGCAGTTACGAGCAGCAGCTGCCCGATGGCGCCATGCGCGGCTACCACAAGCCGATCATGATCGCCGGCGGCTACGGCAACATCCGCGGCCCGCATGTCGAGAAGCTCGCGGTCACCGAAGGCGCGAAGCTCGTCGTGCTCGGCGGGCCGGCGATGCTGATCGGCTTGGGCGGCGGTGCGGCGTCGTCGATGGCGACCGGCGCGTCGAGCGCCGAACTGGACTTCGCCTCGGTGCAGCGCGCGAACCCGGAACTGGAGCGCCGCTGCCAGGAAGTGGTCGACCAGTGCTGGGCGCTGGGCGAGGCCAACCCGATCCTGTCAATTCACGATGTCGGTGCCGGCGGCATTTCCAACGCGCTGCCGGAACTGGTGCATGCCGATGATCGCGGCGGCCACTTCAAATTGCGTGACGTGCTCAGTGCCGACGGCGCCCTGAGCCCGATGGAAATCTGGTGCAACGAATCGCAGGAGCGCTACGTGCTGGCGATCGCGCCGGAATCGGTCGCCGTGCTCGCCGCGATGTGCGCGCGCGAGCGCTGTCCGTTCGCCGTGGTCGGCACTGCGACGGTGGAGCAGCAGCTGATCGTCGAGGACACCGTCGATGGCACGCGGCCGGTCGACATGCCGATGCCGGTGCTGCTTGGCAAGCCGCCGAAGATGCAGCGCAGCACCACGCGCGGCGCCCCGGTCCACGCACCGCTGGCCTATCCGCCGGCGGGTGACAGCGCCCAGAAGGCGTTCATCAAGTCTGCCGCCGAGCGTGTGCTGAAGCTGCCGACGGTCGCCTCCAAGCAGTTCCTGATCACCATCGGCGATCGCACCGTCGGCGGCCTGACCGTGCGCGATCAGATGGTCGGCCCCTGGCAGACGCCGGTGGCGGATGTCGCGGTCACCGCGACCGGTTTCGAGTCAACGACGGGCGAAGCGATGGCGATGGGCGAACGCCCGACGATCGCGTTGCTGAACGCCGCCGCCAGCGCGCGGATGGCGGTCGCCGAATCGGTGCTGAACATCGCTGCTGCGAACATCACGAAGCTGTCCGACATCCGCCTGTCGGCGAACTGGATGGCCGCCTGCGGGCAGGGTGACGAAGACGCCCGCCTGTTCGATGCGGTGGAGGCGATCGGCCGCGAGCTGTGCCCGGCACTCGGCATCGCGATTCCGGTCGGCAAGGATTCGCTGTCGATGAAGTCGGTCTGGCAGGAAGCGGGCGAAACGAAAACCCAGACCTCGCCGCTGAGTCTCGTGATCACCGCGTTCGCGCCGGTCGCCGACGTGCGCCGCACGCTGACCCCGCAGCTCAAGGCCGAAGCCGCCAGCCGCCTGATGCTGGTCGACCTCGGCGCTGGCAAGAACCGCCTCGGCGGCTCGGCGCTGGCGCAGGTGTTCGGTGCGGTCGGTGACGCCGCGCCCGATCTCGATGATCCATCCCGTCTCAAGGCCGCGTTCGACTGGCTGCAGACGATGAACGCCGCGGGCAAGCTG
>CAYPJK010000476.1:0-2596 GCA_964411025.1 uncultured Nevskia sp. | reverse complement strand
TGTCCTCGCCGAGCTCGAACAGGTCGGCGCCGGCGGCGATGGTGCGCGCGTCCAACTGCGACGCGAATGCGGCTATCTGATCCGCGGACAGGTGCCGGCAGATCGCATTATGCGCGAGATCGACCGGCGCATCGGCGCGATGAGTCCCGCCACTGAGCGCTTCGAGCAACGCGTTCTCGGCGTATTCGAGTGCCTCGTCGCGACCGTTGAAGGTCGGGACCGGCGTGTCGCTGACCCGTCCGCCGGCCAGCGCCAGCGCTTCGGCGAAATTCGCGCCGATGCCGACGCCGTGGTGCAGATCGCAGAACATGAGCTGGCCGCCGTGTTCGTGCAGGCGATCGGCCATCTGCTTCAAGAAACGGATCGCGGTCAGGTCGATGCGTGACACCTTGCGCAAATGGAATATCACCCAGTTCGGGCCGTCGAGGTCGCCCTCGACCTGGTCGAGCAGCCGGTCGGCAGTGCCGAAGAACAGGTTGCCGCGCAATTCGTACAGGATGATGCGCTCGCCGTGTCGTTCCAGCAGCGCACGTTGCTCGGACGAGCGCGAGCGGATCGAACGCATGTCCAGCGCAGTCGAACGCCGGTGCACGACCGGCGCGCGGACCTGTTCGGCGACGAACATCAGGATGGCGATGGTCACCCCGGCACCGATCGCGGTCATGAGGTCGTAGAACACCGTGATCAAGGTGACCAGCACCGCGATAGCGGCATCCTGGCGGGTGCGGCCCTGGCGCGCCCAGCGCAGTATGTCGCGATCGGCAACGTCGCTGGCCACGACCAGGATGATGCCGGCCAGGGTGCCAATCGGCAGCCAGCGTCCGAGATCGCCGGCGAATGCCATGAGCAGCACGAACAGTGCGCCACAGGTGGCGCCGGCCCAGCGCCGCCCGCCGAAGCGGATCGCGGTGACGGTGGCCGCGGTGGTCGCCGATCCGCCCATGCCGCCGGCCAGTGCCGCCGCCATCTGGCCCAGGCCCTGCGCGGCGAGTTCGCGCCTGGCATCGTGGCGGCAGCCGGTCGCGACGTCGGCGACCACTGAAGTCAACAAGGTATTGAGGGACGTCAGTACCGCGAGTGCAGCCGCGGCCGGCAGGATCGCGAGCCACGGTATCGCGCCGAGCGCAGTGAACGACACGCCCGGGCCGGCGTTGGCGAAGCTCGGCAATGGCCCGATCAGCCACGCTGCCGGCGGCGCACCGCCATGCACCAGCGCGAGCCCGTGAAAACTGGCGGTGCCGAGCAGCAGGCCGGCGAGCGGGCCGGGCACGGCCGGCCACCAGCGTGGCACCAGTTTCACCGCCGCGATGGTGACCACGGCGGCCACGGCCGGCAACCAACGCCAATCCGCCCACTCCACGCCGCTGCCAGGGCCGCGCAATGGCCCGAGCTGCGACAGGACCATGAGCACGGCCGAGCCGGTCATGAAGCCGCTGACCACCGGGAACGGGATGTACTTGATGAGACGGCCGCCGCCGGTCAGGCCGAAAGCGAGCTGCAGCAGGCCGGCGGTGAAAATCGTCGCGGCCAGGGCCGCGAGCAGCGCCGGACCGGCAACCCCGCTGGCGGTCAGGCCGGCCAGCAGACTGGCCAGCAGGATCAAGGTCGGGCCGGTCGGCGCGCTGATCAGGCCGTGCGTGCGACCGATGAGACCGCTGGCCAGACCCAGCGCCGCGGCCGTGACCAGGCCGGCGAACGCGCCGGCGGCGGCGTCGACCCCGACCGGGACCAGCAGCGATGCACCGAAGGCGACAGCCTGCGGCAGGGCCACCGCCGCTGCGGCCAGGCCGCCCCACAGGTCACCCGTGTTCGGCCGGGTCGACCCGGAGGCGAGCGTTGCTGTGGTCATGGCCGACGGGTCCGGGACGGTGCGGCAAAGCATAGTCGCGGGCAGGATGGTGCGAGTGATCGAGGCCATGCCGTGCGCCGAGCGGCAATGGCGGACAGGTGTGCCCGAGGCAGCGCCCGGCCAGGCTCGAGGTGCGCACCTCGTGGGAGGAGAGCCTGCCGTGCCTCGAGTCCGTCGCGATGGCCGCCCAAGGCCAATCGACGGCGTCGGAATCGGTGTCCGGGCTCAAGTCGGTGCCGATTCGCTACACACTCGGTCCCAGTACCTCTCGTACCGGACTGACCCAGTAGCTCGCGCCGATCGGGATGATGGCGTCGTTGAAGTCGTAGTGCGGGCTGTGCAGCAGGCAGCCGCCGTCGCCCGGGCCGTTGCCGATGAAGGCGTAACAGCCGGGTTTCTTTTCCAGCATGTAGCCGAAGTCTTCCGAGCCGGTGACGGGTTCGACGTTGGTATTGACCCGGTCCGCTCCGAGCAGCGCGATGGCGGCGCGCGCGGCGGTGGCGGTCTCGCTGGCCGAGTTGACGGTCGGCGGGAAACGCCGGTCATACCACCAGGTCAAGCTGCAGCCATGGGCCGCGCACAAGCCTTCGGCCAGTTGTCGCATGCGTGCTTCGATCTGGGCGCTGATGGCCTGGCTGAAGCAGCGCACGGTCCCGCGCAGGACGACCTCCTCCGGGATCACGTTCCAGGCGTCGCCGGCGTGGAACTGCGTGACCGACACCACCGCCGGATCGATCGCCTTGACGC
>CAYPJK010000475.1:0-2597 GCA_964411025.1 uncultured Nevskia sp. | reverse complement strand
ACTGCTGGAACACGAAGCCGACCTGGCGCTGCTGCACGCTCAGCGCGGTGGCGTCGATGTCGCCGAACTTCACCTGCCCGCCGTCGAGCGGTTCGAGCCCGGCGATGGCGCGCAGCAAGGTGGTCTTGCCGGAACCGCTCGGGCCGAGCAGTGCCAGCAGTTCGCCGGAGGCGATGTCGAGATCGATGCCACGCAGCGCATGGAAGCTGCCGTAGTGCTTCTGCACGCCGCGAATCTGGATGTCCATGGGTCGTCTGGAAAAGGCTGGAGGCGTGGTGGGGTCAGTGGCGGCGGGTGGCGGCCAGCTGATCGGCATAGCGCCATTCAAGGAAGGACTTCACGGCGAGCGTGACCAGCGCCAGCAGCGCCAGCAGCGAGGCCACCGCGAATGCCGACACGAACTGGTATTCGTTGTAGAGAATCTCGATATGCAGCGGCATCGTGTTGGTCAGGCCGCGGATGTGGCCGGACACCACGCTGACTGCGCCGAATTCGCCCATTGCCCGGGCGTTGCACAGCAGCACGCCGTACAGCAACGCCCACTTGATGTTCGGCAGCGTGACCCTGGTGAAGGTCTGCCAGCCGGTGGCGCCCAGGCTGAGCGCCGCCTGCTCGTCCTCGGTGCCTTGGTCCTGCATCAGCGGGATCAGCTCGCGGGCGATGAACGGGAAGGTCACGAACACCGTGGCCAGCACGATGCCGGGGGTGGCGAACAGCACTTTGCCGATGTGATCGCCGACGAACGGCTGTGCCCAGCCCTGGGCACCGAAGATCAGCACGAAGATCAGGCCGGCCACGACTGGCGACACCGAGAACGGCAGGTCGATCAAGGTGATCAGGAACTGCTTGCCGCGAAACTCGAACTTGGTGATCGCCCAGGCCGAGCACAGCCCGAAGACCAGGTTCAGCGGCACCGCGATCGCGGCAGCAAGCACGGTGAGCTGGATCGCGGCCAGGGTTTCCGGATCGGCAAAGGTTTCGAAGTACGGCCCGAAGCCCTTGCGCAGCGCCTCGACGAACACCGACAGCAGCGGCAGCAGCAGGAACAGCGCCAGGAAGGCGACGGCGGTGGCGATCAGCAGCCAGCGCACGTACGGCGGTTCGTTGATGACCGAATTGGTCTGCTTCAGCGGTTCGAACGGCAGGTGTTCGCGCTGGCCGGGGCTGACATCGACGGTACCGCTCATGACTTCCTCCGCGCGCGGGCCTGCAGCAGGTTGATGGCCAGCAGCAGCAGGAACGACAGCACCAGCATCGTCGCGGCTACCGCCGTGGCGCCCTGGTAGTCGAACTCTTCGAGCTTGATGATGATCAGCAGCGGTGCGATCTCCGAGACCATCGGGAAATTGCCGGCGATGAAGATCACCGAGCCGTACTCGCCGACCGCGCGGGCGAAGGCCAGCGCGAAGCCGGTGACCAGCGACGGGAACACAGCGGGGGCGATCACCCGCAGCACCGTGGTCAGCCGGTGAGCGCCGAGCGTGGCCGCCGCTTCCTCGAGGTCACGTTCGACCTCCTTTAGCACCGGCTCGACGGTACGCACCACAAACGGCAGGCCGATGAAGGTCATCGCCACGATCACGCCGAGCGGCGTGTAGGCGACCTTGATGCCGGCCTGCGCCAGCACCGAACCGATCCAGCCGGATTCCGAATACAGCGCGGTCAGCGCGATGCCGGCGACGGCGGTCGGCAGCGCGAATGGCAGGTCGATCACGGCATCCAGCAGACGCTTGCCGGGAAATTCGTAGCGCACGAACACCCACGCGACGATCGAGCCGAACACCGCGTTCAGCACGGCAGCGACGGCGGCGGCGCCGAAGCTGAGCTTCAGCGCCGCCAGCACGCGCGCGTCGCTGATCACCTCCCAGATGCCGTCGAGGCCGAGGCCGGAGGCGCGGAAGAACACGCCGGCCAGCGGAATCAGCACGATCAGGCCGAGGTAGAAAATCGTGAAGCCGAGCGTCGGCGTGAGGCCGGGCAGGGTCCGCCGGAAGCGGCGCGGCGCGGTGCGGGCAATGGTGGTCATGGCAGGAGCGGTCGGCCGGTGCTTGGGCAGCGAGCACCGGCGGAGGCCATCGGTGGACGGTGTCCGGCCTTACTTGGCCTTGTAGATCTGGTCGAAAACGCCACCGTCGGCGAAGTGCAGCTTCTGGGCGTTGGCCCAGGAGCCGAACACGCTGTCGAGCTTGAACAACTCGATCTTCTGGAAGCGGGCGAGATCGGCCGGCGCGGCGTTTTCCGGCTTGGCCGGGCGGAAGTAGTGCTTGGCGGCCAGCTTCTGGCCCGCGGGCGAGTACAGGAAATTCAGGTAGGCCTCGGCCTCGGCGCGGCTGCCGTGCTTGTCGACGTTCTTGTCGACCAGCGCCACCGGCGGTTCGGCGAGGATCGAGTAGGCCGGGGCGACGATGTCGAACTTGTCCGGCCCCAGTTCCTCGATCGCGAGGAACGCCTCGTTTTCCCAGGCCACCAGCACGTCGCCGAGGCCGCGCTGCACGAAGGTGGTGGTCGACCCGCGGGCTCCGGTATCGAGCACTGGCACATTCTTGTAGACGGCGGTGACGAAGGCCTTGGCCTTCTCGGCATCGCCCTGGTTCTGC
>CAYPJK010000474.1:0-2605 GCA_964411025.1 uncultured Nevskia sp. | reverse complement strand
CCCGCAACGACCTGGCGCTGGTCGCCCTGCTCGGGCTCGCCGAACGCGCGCAGTTCGAATTCCATCTGACCAGCTGGGTCGGCAGCACCGGTGGCGGACTGCCGACGCGCCCGGAAGTTGCCCGGCTGCAGGCGGCACCGTCAAACCCGCCGCTGCTGTGCGTCTGGGGCGAGGAAGACGAGGACGCCATCTGCGGCAGCTTGAGCGGCCCGAGGCTGACCACGATCAAGCTGCCCGGCGGTCACCATTTCGATGGCGACTACGAATCACTGGCCCGCAAGCTGCTGGCGGCGATCCCGACGGCGCGGGTGGTCAAGCGCTAGCGCCGCCTTGCTGCCGGCGGCGGTCGGTCAGCTGCGCGGCACCTTGATCGTGGCGCCAGCGCGCAGTACGTCGGATTCGCCGAGGCCGTTTAGTTCGCGGATCTTCTTGATCGACGTGCTGTAGCGCATCGCGATCGCGCCGAGCGTCTGCCCGGAGCGCACGCGGTGGGTCCGGTGCTCGGCAGCACTGGCGGCAGCCACGGCCGTGCGCACCGGGCGCGCTTCGGTGGCACGCACCGACGCCACCTGCACGCTGTCGGTCGTCGGCCCGCGTTCGCGGATCGGCACCTGCAGCCGGGCGCCGGCCTTCAGCTTGGCGCCGCTGGCCAGATCGTTGGCCGCGAGCAGTTCGCGCTGCGACACGCCGTAGCGCTTGGCGATGCGGGCCAGCGAATCGCCGCGCTTTACCACGTGGATGTCGGTGGTCACCGCCTGGGTGCTGTAGCGCTGGCCGGGCGTCAGCGTCGCGTAGGCCTGCTCGAAGCGCTGGCGCGCGCCGGCCGGCACGCGGATCCAGTCACCGGCCGGAACCCGCAGCTTGCCGTCGACCACCGTTGGCCGGTAGGCCGGGTTCAGCCGCCGGAATTCCTCGTCGTCGGCACCGGCCAGCTTGCGCAGCGTGTCGTACGGCACGTAGTCCGGAACCTGCACGGTGTCGAAGTGCAGCTGTGGTTCGCGCTGCAGCTCGCCGTAGTGCGTGCGGTAATCGCGCTCGATCTCGCTGGCGGCAATGAATTCGGAATAGAAGTTCGACGACGCGAAGCCGAACGACTTGGCGTCATAGCGCTCGATCAGATCGACCAGCGTCGTGCCGCCGACCGCCTTCAGACCCTTGGCGATGCCGGCGCGGCCGTGGTTGTAGGCGGTCAGCGCCAGCGGCCAGCTGCCGAGTGCGTTGTAGTCGTCGCGCAGGTGGCGGGCGGCGGCGTCGGTGGAAGCCCAGGGATCGCGACGGTCGTCGACGACGTTGTTCAGCCGCATGTAGATGCGCGCCGACGACGGGATGAACTGCCACAGGCCGGCGGCGGCCGCCTTCGAGTAGGCCTCGACGTTGAAGCTCGATTCCACCAGCGGCAGCCGGGTCAGCCGGGTCGGCAGGCCGTAGCTGGCGAAGATGCGCTCCATCTCCGGCAGGTAGCGACCGGACACGGCCAGCGCATTGCCGGTGCGCTCGCGCAGGCCGCGCTGGTAACGCAGGTCGTCGGCTGCTCGGGCGAAGCGCTGCGGGTCCTGATTGCCACTGTAGGCGGCATAGATCTTCGCCTCGTCGGGCGGCAGCAGGTCCGGGTTGATCGGCAGGCCGCTGTCGACCCGCGCCTGCAGCGCGCGCAGCGCGCCTTCGACCTCGCTGCGCGCCTCGCCTTCCTCACGCTTCTTCTTCGCGGCCAGCGCATTCGGGGCCAGCACGGCGGCGTCGGCGCGGAAGTCGAGCACCCGGAACACCTTGGTCAGGTCGCCTTTCGGGTGCAGCACGCTGTGGTGTTCGGACCATTCGGCGAACACCTTCTTCCAGAACGCCACGCGCGGCTTGAGCTCGGCCGGAGTCGGGAACGCGGTGTCGTCGTTGGCCGTCTCGATCTGCGGCGCGACAACGGCGGCTGCAGCCGCGCCGGGCAGCTCCCTGGCCAGCTCATCGGCCGACGGCGCTCCCGAGAACGCGGCCAGCAGGACGAGGATCAGGGGCTTCTTGGTCATGCAGGTGGTGCTCGGGGCGGACGGGTTGCCGGATCGGGCGGATGCTAGCGCAGCGCTCGCGCGAGCGACAATGAACGACAATCGGCGCGCGCAAGTATCGTTCCAGCGCCGTCCCCGCTGTTCCTCTATCCGCTGCTGCCCGGAATCCTTCATGACTGCCGAAACCCTGTGCCTGCTGGCCGCTGGCCTTTTCTTCATGACCGCCCTGCTGACCGGCTGGTGGAAGTACCGCTGCATTGCCGGCAGCGAGACGGCCACCGCGCCGGTCTATGTCGACATCGCCCACCGCACGGCGCTGATGTATTCGTTCTCCGCGTTGCTGCTGCGCGAGTTCGTGCCGTACTCGCCGCTCGATGCGGCCGGCACCCGCTGGGCGGTCGGCGTGCCGCTGCTGTTCTTCGCGCTGGCGATCGCCAGCTATGTGCTGCACGGGATGCTGCGCGACACCGACAACCAGCTGCGCAGCCCGCATCGCCTGGGCAGCCGCACGCTGCCTGCGCTGGCCATTCACGGCTTCATGTGGGCGCTGGCGATCGGCGAAATCGGCGGCTTCGAGACTCATCTCGGTGATGGGGTCGTGCACGTAG
>CAYPJK010000473.1:0-2616 GCA_964411025.1 uncultured Nevskia sp. | reverse complement strand
CACCGCCATCAGCGATGCCGGCAAACCTTGGCAGAACGGCACCGACCAATCTCTCAACGCCAGGCCCCGCAATGAATGCCTGTCGATGCAGTGGCTCCGGTCGCGGCCGGAGGCGAAGGTGAGCGTCGGAATCACGAAAAAGCCAGCAAGTCACTTGATCCATCTCTGCAGCACGCTTTCTTGCAGCGCGAGCGCCTGAGCCACATGCGCGGCCGCGACACCCTGAGTCGTCACCAGTTTCAAAGCATCAAGCCCATACTCGCGGGCGCATTCCATTCTCGGTAACGCGGCCCACCGGCCTCACCTTCACGTCCAAGATTCGTGTCCGTGAAGCCGGCAGCAGCATAGAGCACGATTCCGCTACATCACCCCCGATGCCACTTCGGGAATCTGCTCCAGTGCATCCTCGATGATTTCCAGCGAGTGCCGGCATTCCTGCTGGTTCGAGACGCCCCCGAGGCAGACACGTACCGCTTCCGGCGCCGGACCGGTCACCGTGAAGGCGTCCGATACCACCACGCCGACGCCGCTGGCGCGCAGATGGGTCGAGAACTCGATGCGATTCCATGGCGCCGGGACTCTCAGCCAGAGATGGAAGGCCTCGGGGTTGGCGGCGTAGTCGGCGCGCTTCAGCACGTCCCTGGCGATCTTCTGCCGGGCGCGGGACTCGTCGCGAATCGCGTCGGTTGCCCGCTTCACGGTGCCGTCGTTAATCCACTGCGTGGCCAGGAACGTGGTGATCGGCGAGGCCATGACGCTGGACGTGCGCAAGCTCGATGACAGCCGCGCCATGTAGCGCGTATTCGGTGCAGCCAGATAGCCGACCCGCAAGCCGGCGCCGACGCACTTCGCGAAGCCGGTGACGTGGAAGGTCAGCTCCGGTGCCAGCACCGCGAGCGGCGTTGGCGGCGCGCTTGGCAGGAAACCGTAGGCATCGTCCTCGATGATCGGCACCGAGTAGCGGCGGGCGATCTCGACGATCGCTTCGCGGCGCGCCTGCGACATCGTTGCAGTGGTCGGGTTGAGCATCGTCGGATTGCAGTACAGCGCCTTCGGCAGCAATGACGCGCAGGCGGCGCCGAAGGCTTCCGGGTCGATGCCTTCGTCGTCGCAGGGCAGGCCCATCAGGCGAATGCCGAGCTGCGCGGCCAGCCCCTTCACGCCGGGATAGGTCACCGCTTCGCAGCAGATGGTCTCGCCGGCACGCGCCAGCACGCTGAACAGCGCCAGCAGCGCCGACTGCACGCCGGGCACCACCAGCACGCGGTTCGGTGGCAGTTCCGGAATGCGCTCGCCGAGCCAGCGGGCGCCGGCCTCGCGATCCGCAGGTCCGCCGCCAAATTCCTGATATCGCAGCAGCGAATGCAGGTCAGGGACGTCGCGCAGACTGCCGAGTCCGTTGCGCAGCATCTGGTGGATCACCGATTCCTGCGGCTCCGGCGGCATGTTCATCGTCATGTCGATCAGCCCAACCGCAGCCGGTGAGCGCACCACGGTCGACGACACCACCGGTGCGGCGGGCACCACGAAGGTGCCGCGGCCAGCCTGAGAATCGATCAGCTTGCGTCGCTGCGCTTCGGCGTAGCCGCGTGACACGGTGGTGAAATTCAGATCGAGATGCTTGGCCAGCGCCCGCAGCGGCGGCAGTCGCTGTTCTGCGGCGAGACGGCCCGCGGCGATGTCATCGGCGATCGCGTCGGCAATCGCGAGGTAGGCGGGCTTGGTGCTGGCGCGGATCATCGCGGCCCAGCGGTTCGGCGTCGTGCCCATGCGTGGCAACCCTGTCGTGCGGTGCCGCGTCGTCCGCTGCACCGGGAAAGCGCAGCAGCGACCGCGGAACAGAATCAAGCGGGCCATCGCGAACCGGGAATGCGCTGCGCGACGGCGGATCGAACCGATGCAGTGGCGTGGTTCAACCGGCACCGGCATTCCGGGCGGCGAGTAAATATCGCGTCAATTCATCGGGCTGGCGTAATGATCGCACGATGATCGCAGCTCAGGCAGCAGGCTTTGGCATATCGCTTGCGCATCGACAATCGCTGCGCTGCCATCGCGCAGCATTCCGCTTCGACCGTGCCGCCAGCGCACCGCCGCTCGCATCCGCACAGGAGACTGGACATGCCCGAAGTCCATTTCCGCGTTCGCTGGCCCGATCAGACGGCCACGCGCTGCTATTCCCCATCCGCGACGATCCGCCGCACGCTCGGCGCCGGCCGCAGCTTTCCGCTTGGCGAGTTTGTCGAGATCAGCCGTGCCGCGCTGGAGAAAGGCAGCGAGCGCGTTCGACGCAAGCACGGCTTCGCCTGCGGCCGCGCGGAAATGCAGATCGCGATCATCGAAAGTTTCGCGGCGCGCTATGCGGGGCAGCCAGACGCGCAGGTGACGATCGAGGCTTACGAGGACTGATTTCGCAGCGTCGGCTGGCGATCAGCGCGTGCTGACGCAGTCGAGCGTGGTGCCGCTCGACTGCGTGATTTTCAAGGTGTGCTTCAGCAAGGCCTCAAGCGGCGACCGGCTTGGCCAACTTGCCGGCGATGTTCAGGCTCACCAGCCCGAAGCCTGCCGCCACGACAATCGACAGGATGTTGATCACCAGCGGGTTGGCGAAATTGATCG
>CAYPJK010000472.1:0-2624 GCA_964411025.1 uncultured Nevskia sp. | reverse complement strand
GGCGCGGTGGGCCCCCTGGGTGTTCAGCGACCGGGTGGTGACCCGGCTGCTGCCGGCCCGCCACGGTGACGCCAGCGGCGTGCGCGGCGCGGCCTGGCTGTGGCCCGGCTGAACGCTCAGCGCGGCAAGGCCCGCACGAAAGCGCCGATTGCGGCGATCGACTGATCGGCTTCCGGCATCCAGCCGGCCATCACCTGCCAGACGTGCCAGAGCCCGAGCCGATGTTCGAGCGTGACGTCGACACCGGCCTTGCGGGCAGCCTCGGCCAGGCGCAGCGAATCATCGAGCAGCACTTCGTCGTCGCCGACCTGGATCAGCGTCTTCGGCAGGCCGCCAAGCGTGGCGAACAGCGGCGACAGGCGCGGATCGGTCAGCGGCAGGCCGCCGGCGAACTGACGGGCCGCGCGGTCGATGCCACGTACGGTCAGCAGGCGGTCGCGCTCGGCACGGGTGCCCATCGACCGGCCGCTCGACGACAGGTCGGTCCACGGCGACAGCAGCACCAGGCCGGATGGCTGCGGCAGGCCGCGATCGCGCAGCGCGATCGCGGTGACCAGCGCCAGGTTGCCACCGGCCGAATCGCCGCCGATCACCAGATTCGCCGGCTTGATGCCCTGCGCCAGCAGCGCCTGCCAGCCGGCCACGGCATCGTCGAGCGCCGCCGGGTACGGGTGCTCCGGCGCCAGCCGGTAGTCGATTGCGATGACGGTGGCCGCTGCGGCCTTGGCGATGTGCGCCAGCATGCCGCGGTGGGTGCGCGGGCTGCCGCCGAGATAGGCGCCGCCATGCAGGTAGTAGATGACCTGTTCGCCGACGGTCCCCTTCGGCGTCAGCTTTTCGGCGGGCCGGCCGGCGAGCGTGATCGATTCGACCCGGGTGCCGCGCGGGAGGCGGGTGATCAGCCCGGCGATACGTTCCAGCTTCGGCCGCATCTCATCGGCAGGCGCCGCCAGCACGGGCTGCAGCAGAAGCTGGGAAACGGGGCCGAACAGGCGGGCGCGCAGGCTGAGGGAGTCGGTCATCGGATCGGCAAACAGGGCAGGCGAACGGGCTGCGAGCGTAGCGGAACCACTGTGCTGACGGGCAGGGCCGGCGCCGTCAGCGCTGAACTGCGGGCCGACGGAAATGTCACTGAAGGGCCGTTATGATGCCGCCGACCCGGACCCGCCGGCACCCGCCCCGAACAGGACTCTCCGATGCCCTTGCCCCGCTTCCGTTCCCTGTTGCGCGCCAGCCTGCTGCTGGCGGCTGCCGCAGCGATCGCCGGCTGCACCGAAGGCCGCGATGCCTTCGCGATCACCGACACCGGCTCGCTGATCCGCTTCCAGACCGATGACCCCGGCAAGCTCGAAAGCGAGCTGACCATCACCGGGCTCGCCGACGGCGAATCGGTGCTGCAGATCGATTTCAGCATCGAGCCGGAAATCCTCTACGGCCTGACCAGCGGCAACCGCATCATCAGCCTCGATCCGGATTCCGGCGCGGCGACCTACATCGGCAGCGCGCCGTTCACGACCGACGTGCTGATGCAGCCGGTGATGGACTACAACCCGGCCAACGATTTTCTGCGGGTGATCGACTACGACCCGACCGGCGGCGATGGCAGCGCCA
Organism: uncultured Nevskia sp.; assembly: GCA_964411025.1. Classification (GTDB taxonomy): domain Bacteria; phylum Pseudomonadota; class Gammaproteobacteria; order Nevskiales; family Nevskiaceae; genus Nevskia. The sequence goes on along the minus strand of CAYPJK010000472.1, from coordinate 1,013 downwards.
TCCTGCGGGTCAGCCGCGAAACCGGCGCACTGCTGCAGACCGATGGCAGCGGCGTGCTGCGTTTCACCGATACCGACAGCAACGACGGCGAGATCCCGCAGCTGGCGGCGATCGCGCACTCCAACGGCAACAGCCGGGCGACCACCACCACGCAGTACGGCATCGACTTCACCACCCAGAGCCTGGTGCGGATCACCAATGCCGGCGTGCTGAGCACCATCGGCGTGCTCGACCGCAGCTTCCTGCTGTCGGCCGGGTTCGACATCGTCCGCGAGCGCGGCGACCGGGCCGACGACCTCGGCATCGCCTACATCGCGTTCTCCAACAATCGCGACCCGGCCCGGCTGTTCGAGATCGACCTCGCCGACGGCAACACCTCGCGCTCGTCGTCCGGCACCAATGGCGCGGAGATCGGCAACAACCGGCAGATCCGCAGCCTGGCCGTGCGGCCGACGCCGCCGAAGCGCGACGGCTTCAATCTCTGAACGGACGGCGGTTCCGGCCGTCCGGAGCCCGACACCGAGGCCCGCCGCAAGGCGGGCCTTTTTCGTGATGCCGGTGTAGCCCCGCGGGTCCACAAAAAAAGCCCGCCGGCAGTTGCCGGCGGGCTTTCCTGCAGACTTCCGCCGAGACGGAAGCGCGTCTTTACAGGCCGACGATGCCGAAGTCGTCCTTGACGATCGCGATCGTCGCCGAACGCGGACGGCTCAGACCGCCACCCGGGAAGTGGCTTTCATACAATTCCGGGCTGCCGATCTGCGAAGCCGGCGTGTTCTCGCCCGGATGCTGGATGTTGACGAACAGCACGCGGCCGTCCGGCGTGGTGTCGAGGCCGGTGATCTCGCAGCCCTTCGGACCGACGAGGAAGCGGCGCAGCCGCGACTCGGTGGCCTTGGCGCCGACCGGCGTCTGCACGCCGTTGATCGTGACCATGCCGCCATCGCCAACCCGGCCCGGCACCGCGGCCAGCAGCATGCAGTTGGTGACGTCGGTGTAGGCGCCGTCATCGGTCT
>CAYPJK010000471.1:0-2626 GCA_964411025.1 uncultured Nevskia sp. | reverse complement strand
TTCCGCTTGATCGACACCCTCGCTCCACGCGTTCGTTCAGTTGCTGCGGAGCTTACGTTAGGCTTGAACCATGAAACGCCTGCTGCTGATTCGCCACGCCAAGTCGAGCTGGGATTACCCGATGCTCGCCGACTTCGACCGCCCGCTGAACCCGCGCGGTCGTCACGATGCACCGGAGATGGCGCTGCGGCTGCAGGCGCTGCTGGCGCCGCCGTTCAGGATGATCAGCAGCACCGCCGTGCGCGCGCTGACCACGGCCCAGCTGTTTGCCGAAACCTTCGGCCTGCCGGAGTCGACGATCGGGCTGGAGCCCCGCATCTACGAAGCCACGCCCGGCACCTTGCTGCATCTGGTCAACACGCTCGACGACGCCGACGACCAGGTGCTGCTGTTCGGCCACAACCCGGGCTTCACCGATCTCGCCCAGCTGCTGGCCGACGGGCCGCTGCCGTTCATCGAGCTGCCGACCTGCGGCATCGTCATGTTCGGCTTCGAGCAGGCCCGCTGGCAGGACATCGTGCCGGGGGCCGGCCAGCTGCTCGGCTATCGCTACCCGAAGGAAAGCCGCCGCCAGTAGCCGGGCGTTCAGCCGCAGGACGGCAGCCAGCCCAGACCGCGATTCCAGCCCAGCCAGGCCAGGGCGGATTCCTCGGCGCGGGCAGTGAGGGTGCGCGTCCGGGCGGCGCACGCGGTCCTGCTATGCGCGCGGGCATTCGGCGGCGGCAGGCTGCCGTCGTCGCCATGACGGCGTGACGGCACGCAGACCAGCAGGCAGGGGCTGTCGCGCAGCGCCGAGGAAAACGCGCCGCGCAGCAGGCGCTTGCGCACGGCGGTATCGCGATCGACCACCAGCACGCTGGCGCGGCTGGCGCGCAGCAGCCGCGCCAGGCTGGCCTGCGTCGACCCGCTGCCCAGGTGCACGCGCACCCGCACGTCGGCATCGATCCGGGCAGCAATGTCGTCGAGCAGGCGGGTCGCGGCCGGCTCGGCCAGCGGCCGGTCGGAATACAGCGCGTCCAGCATCAGGCCCTCGCTGACCTCGGGCAGCACGAACAGCAGATGCAGCTCGGCGCCGCGCTGCCGGGCCAGGTTCGCGGCTTCCCGCACGTGATCGAGCTGCGGCTCGTCGCCGGTGATCCAGCAGGCGACATGGCCGCCGTGAGCCGGCACTCCGGGAATCGCCCGGGAGTCCGGCAGCATGGTCAGCATCGGCGTTGCCAGTTCGCGCAGCACCCGGGTCCGCAGCGACACGTGCAGCGGCCTCGGCAGATAGCGGCGCAGGCTCGGCGGCATCACCAGCAGCGCCTGCGGATGCTGGCGGCAGTAACTGGCGATGCCGGTGGCCGTGTCGCCACTTAGCAGCTGCCGCTGGCTGTCCGGGTAGTGCGCCGATTCGGCGAAGAACGAGTCCAGCGCCCTTGCCGCCTGCTGGCTGGCGCCGCGCGGATGCACGTGCAGCAGGGTCAGGCGCGCCTGCAGCACGTCGACCCAGTGCGCCACCATGGGGATTGCGGCGTGGCAGGCCTCGGAGAAGTTGGTCGCGAAGATCAGATGCGGGTGGTCGGTGCGCGTCATCGGCAGCATGGCGGGTCCTCGGCAGTCGGGATCGGGGATGGATGAAGCGGTCAGGCGGGAAACGGCCGTCGAGGGCAGCCGGATCAGTAGACGTAACCGTCGATGGCGCGCACTTCCGGCAGCGCCATCCGCTGGTCGAGCATCTCGCGCAGGGTCAGCTCGATGCTGCGCGACAGCGCCGTCATCGGCGTGTCGTTGACGGTGTTCTCGAACGGCTCCTCGATCGCTTCGCTGGCGGTATCGATGGCAATCAGCGTGAAGCTGATCAGCGCGGAGGCCACCGGCGTGAACAGGCCGAGACCGGACACCAGCGCCAGCGGCACCAGCCAGCAGTAGGCATCGACCAGCACGCGCGGCAGCAGGCTGAACTGGCGCGGCAACGGTGTGTTCTTGATCCGTTCGCAGGCGCCCTGGATGTTGGCCAGCGTGGTCAGGCTGGCGTCGAGCGCACTCCAGCGCAGGCTGTCGAGCATGCCCAGCGCCCTCGCCTGCTGCAGTTGTTCGGCCACCCGAAGGGTCAGCGCATTGGGCACGTTGCCGTAGCGGCGCAGCGCCTCGGTGTCGGCCCGGCCGAGGACGCCCGCCAGTTCGGGGAACGGGTTCTGGCGGCGCAGATGGCAGCGCAGCGCGTGCACGAAGGCTACCTGGTGGATGACGATGGCATCGCGCAGCGCGCGTTGCTGCGGATCGTCGGCCTCGACATCCAGCGCCGTCAGCGCCTGCCGCGCCAGCGCCCGCGAGGTGTTGACCAGTTGCCCCCAGAGCTGGCGCGCTTCCCACCAGCGGCCGTAGGCGGCATTGGCGCGGAAGGCCAGAAAGATCGCCAGCGCCGAGCCGAGCGTGCCGAGCGGCAGCGCGTCGAACGCCAGCCAGTGCCAGTCCAGGCTCACGTACAGCGCCGCCACCGCGCAGTCGAAGCCGACCAGCACCAGCAGCCGCTTGCGGGTGCGGGGCCAGAGCTGGCGCAGCGAAATGCCGTCACGAAGGATCATGGCGAGGGCCTGGGTCGAGGTCGGATGGGGGTGTCGCCATTTCAGGCCGGCGGCCGGCG
>CAYPJK010000470.1:0-2635 GCA_964411025.1 uncultured Nevskia sp. | reverse complement strand
CGAGGAAGTCCGGACCACCGTGGGCCTCAAGAAAGTGCTGGGGGACCAGAAGAAACTCGCGCCGGATGTGCCGCTGGAAGATCCCGGCGCGAAATCGGGGATGGAAGAGTATCTCAAGCTCTTGGTGGCGAAGTACGAGGTGGTCGTCGATGCCAAGCAACTGCACCCTTGCGAAGCGGTGCGCATCGAACAGCGCGGCTATTCGCGCCCCGAGGTACGGCGCTTTGCCCTTAACCAGCGCGGGCCGCTGAAGGCCAGCGAACTGCGCCAAGCGCTCGATATCGTCATGCTGCAGCGCCTCGCAAGGGAGGCTTTGAAGGCGCAGGGCAAGGAAGAACTGAACGACGACGACCGCCGCTTCCATTTTTGGTACCGGGTGCGGCAGATCGAGTACGAGCAGGGCAGCGAACTGCGGCTGCCGGAGGGCTACAGCGAAGCGTTGACGGTCAGCGCCCGGTTCGCGACGGCCGACAGCGTGGCGCAGAACCTGGCGAGCCAGATCGAGATCGACGACCTCGACGACGATCGGCTTTCCGTGGCGCGCGGCGACACCCGTCTGTACGTGCAGGCGGTCGATGCTGCGGACGCGCCCAGCGGCTTCACGCTGCGGCTGCCGGATCGCAGCCTGAGCCTCGCGAGCAAGCGCTGGCAGGTCACCGATACCGCGCTGCTGCGGGTGAGCCTGGCTCCGGAAGACCTGCGCATCCGCTATCCGGACACCGGCCTGCTGGTGGTCAACGGCCTGTTCGCCGACGGCGTCACACGGCCGATCAGCCGTCATGTCGCGTGGACCAGCGATGACCCGATGGTGACCATCGCGGTCGGCGTCACCGACGACGCCGGCACCGTCACCGTGCCGGACGCCGAGGTCACCACGACGATCGGCGCGGCCAATACCCAGGCCACCGACGACGCCGACGATTTCGTCACCCTGCGCGGCTACGCGGCCAGCAGCCCGGACCCGAACGCGGGGCGTTCGCCATGAGCGCGCGGCGTCTGCCCTCGCTGTTGTTGTGCGCATTGCTGATGCTGGCCGGGCTCGCCGGGCTCACCGGCTGCCAGCGCGGGGCCCGCATCGAGCTGGCGCTGGTCGCCAGCGCTGCGTTCGCCGACCGCCATCTGCTGGCGACGCCGACGGCCGTGGAGCTGATCGACGCGCGCGGCCTGCTGTTCCGGCTGCCGGTGGCGCGGCCGCTGGAGGTCGATCTGGTGGCGCTGGCCGTCACGCCGCTGCAGCTGAGCCTGCGCGGGCAGCTGCCGGCCGGCCGCTACATCGGCCTGCGCCTGGTGTTCGAACCGACCATCTGGTTCGAGCGCCGCGGCGGCCTGCGCGCGCCGCTGCCGGTCGATCCGCGCGCGGCCTTCGCCGACCTCGATCTCGACCTGGCGGCCGGCAGCCACCCGCGGCTGATGGCGCTGCTCGACCTTGATGCCTCGGTGATCCGGCTCGGCCCGTTTCAGGACCTGCAGCGCTTTCAGCCCCGCCTGAGCCTGGTTGCCGGGCAGACGCCGAGGCGCGACGCGGGTTCCCGGGCGCCAATGGCTGAACTCGCGGCGTTGCGGCCGGTGCTGCGCCGATAATCGGGAATGGTGAACGCATGCGGGCCGAACCGTGCTGTCCGATCGCACCGCCGCGACCCCGGCCGTCATCGGTGCGCGCCGTGATCGGCGACGATCCCGACCTGGCCGATGTCCGTCGCGCCGCCGACGGCGACCAGGCCGCCTATGGCCGCATCGTCGGCCGCAACATCGATGCGCTGACGCGCGTCGCCGAGCGGATGCTCGGCAGCCGTGCCGAAGCCGAGGACGTTGCCCAGGACGTGCTGCTGCGCGGCTGGCGACAGACCGTCAGCTGGCGAGCCGGCGACGCGAAGTTCTCGACCTGGCTGCACCGCGTGGCGCTGTCACGCTGCACCGACCGGCTGCGGGCGCGGCGCGAGACCTCGCTCGACGACAGCCCGGAGATTGTCGACCGTAGCCCGACGCCGGAGGCCGGCCTGCAGCAGCAGTCAGTGGCGCTGCGGGTACGCGCTGCGCTGGCGACGCTGGCCGAGCGGCAGCGTGCCGCCGTTGTCTTGTGCCATTTCGAGGAGATGACCAATATCGAAGCCGCCGCCGCGTTGGAAATTTCGATCGAAGCGCTTGAATCGCTGTTGTCGCGTGGGCGTCGCGCGCTGCGGGCAGCGCTGCAGCCGGATCGCGCGGCCCTGCTGGGAGACCTGACATGAAGCCCGGAATGCCGGCCGATATGACCCTTCAACGTTTCGCGGAACTGGTCGATGCCTATGGCGCTGATGCCCGGCGCTGGCCACTGGCCGAGCGGGCCGCCGCCCAGGCATTGCGGGCCTCCGATCCGGCGGCCGCCGCGCTGCAGCAGCAGGCGGCCATGCTCGACGCGATGCTCGACGCGGACGTTGCCGCGCCGGCCAGCCACACGGCCCGGCGCGTGCTGATGGCGGCCCTGCCGGCTCGCGGCCCGGCGTGCGCCACCCGCTGGCAGGAACTGCTGGCGCTGCTCGGCGGCTGGCGGATCGCGCTGCCGGCGCTGGCGGTGGCGCTGGTGGCGGGCGTCACCATCGGTGCCACGGTTAGCAGCGGCGTGCTGTCGGCCGACACCAGCGCCGACACCAACTCG
>CAYPJK010000469.1:1353-2639 GCA_964411025.1 uncultured Nevskia sp. | reverse complement strand
GCGGGCAGCATGGTCGACGCCGCGCAGAGCCTCGGCGACAGCGGCGCCGGCAGCGCCACAAGCAGCCAGGACGCGATCAAGCGCGGTCTGGCCGTCGATCCGGCGACGCCGGATGCCGCGCCGCAGCTGGAACAGCTGCAGCAGCAGGTCGATCGCCAGCGCGTCCGCGCCGAATCGGCGATCGACGCCGCTGCCCCGGCGACCGACAGCCGCCCTGCGATGCCCTGAAGCCGGTGGCGAACGCCGCGCGGCCGTTCGGTCGGCCGTCTTTACGCGTTCTTTATTTTCGTCGCCGCGCAGCCGTCTCGAATCCCAACGCCCGCCCGTCGCCCAATAGACGGGCCGGAAGCCGTCCGGCGAACGGGACGATTTCGATGACCACCTTCCTGCTGCTGCTCGGCGCTGCCGGCATTGCCGTGCTGATCGCCTACGTGTCGTTCTGCGACCGCATCTGAAGGCCGCATCGATGCACTTCGATCTCGCCCTCGGCGGCCTCGCCGTGCTGGTGCTGCTGGCCTATCTCGGCTACGCGCTGCTGAAGCCGGAGAAGTTCCAGTGACGCCGTCGCCGCTGCTCGACGGCAGCCTGCCGATTGCGCTGTTCCTGCTGGCGCTGACCCTGACCACGCGGCCGCTGGGCGGCTACCTGCAGCGCGTATTCGACGGCGAGCGGACCGGGCTGTCGGCGCTGCTCGGGCCGCTCGAACGCGGCTTCTACCGGCTGGCCGGCGTCCGCGTCGAGCAGTCGCAGCGCTGGCCGCAGTACGCCACGGCGATGCTGGTGTTCAGCCTTGGCGGCTACCTGCTGCTGTTCGCCGTGCAGCAGGCCCAGGCGCTGCTGCCGCTGAATCCGCTGGGGCTGCCGGCGCCGTCGGCGGACCTGACGCTGAACACCGCGATCAGCTTCGTCACCAACACCAACTGGCAGAACTACGGCGGCGAATCGACGATGTCGCTGCTGAGCCAGATGCTCGGGCTGGCGGTGCAGAACTTCCTGTCGGCGGCCACCGGCCTCGCGCTGGCGATCGCACTGATCCGCGGTTTCGCGCGCGAGCGCGGCGCGGCGGCGGAACTCGGCAACTTCTGGGTCGACGTGACGCGGGCGACGCTCTACGTGCTGCTGCCGCTGTCGATTCCACTGGCGCTGTTCCTGGTCTGGCAGGGCGTTCCGCAGAGCCTCGTCGGCGCGGTCGAGGCCACGACGCTTGAAGGTGCGAAGCAGACGATCGCCCAGGGCCCGGTGGCCTCGCAGGTGGCAATCAAGATGCTCGGCACCAACGGCGGCGG
>CAYPJK010000469.1:0-1343 GCA_964411025.1 uncultured Nevskia sp. | reverse complement strand
TCTTCAACGCCAATGCCGCGCATCCGTTCGAGAATCCCAACGCCGTCACCAACTTCGTGCAGATGCTGGCGATCTTCCTGATCAGCGCCGCGCTGACCAACACCTTCGGCCGCGCGGTGAAGAACGAATGGCAGGGCTGGGCGCTGTACACCGCGATGAGCCTGCTGTTCGTGGCCGGCGCCGGGCTGGCGTACTGGGCGGAAAGCCGCGGCAATCCGGCGGTGGCCGCGCTCGGGGTGGACCAGCAGATGAGCCTGGTGCAGTCCGGCGGCAACATGGAGGGCAAGGAGGCACGCTTCGGCATCGCCGCGTCGACCTTGTTCGCGACCATCACCACCGATGCCTCCTGCGGCGCTGTCAATGCGATGCATGACAGCTTCATGCCGCTCGGCGGCGCGGTGACCTTGGTCAACATCCTGCTCGGCGAAGTGGTGTTCGGCGGCGTCGGCGCTGGCCTGTACGGCATGCTGCTGTTCGCGCTCGTGGCGCTGTTCATCGCCGGGCTGATGGTCGGCCGCACACCGGAATATCTTGGCAAGAAGATCGAGGCCCGCGAGATCAAGCTGACGGTGCTGGCGATCCTGTGCATGCCGCTGGCACTGCTCGGCTTCCTGGCGGTGGCCAGCGTGTCGCCGCCGGCACTGAAGAGCCTCGCCAACGCCGGTCCGCACGGCTTCAGCGAAATGCTCTACGCCTACGCTTCGGCGGTCGGCAACAACGGCAGCGCCTTCGCCGGCCTGAATGCCAACACGCCATTCTGGAACCTGAGCCTGGCGGCGGCGATGCTGATCGGCCGCTTCGCGGTGATCGTGCCGATGCTGGCGATCGCCGGCTCGCTGGCCGCCAAGGCCCGGTCACCGGCGACCGCCGGCAGCTTCCCGACCGACGGCCCGCTGTTCATCGGCCTGCTGGTGGCGATCGTGCTGATCGTCGGCGGCCTGACCTACTTCCCGGCGCTGGCACTCGGACCGATCGTCGAGCATCTGGCGATGCAGGCCGGCACCCTGTTCTGAACCCTCCGGTGCCGGCCGGCGATTGCCGGCGGCGCCGCGCGAGATCCCCATGACCTCATCCCCGACGCCGCTGTTCACCCGCGCGCTGCTGGCTCCGGCGCTGCGCGACACCATGGCCAAGCTGCATCCGCTGCGGCTGGCGAAGAACCCGGTGATCTTCATCACCGCACTGGTATCGCTGCTGGCCAGTCTGCTGTTCCTGCGCGACCTTCTGATCGGCAATGCCTCCGGCGCGCCGCTGCTGTTTTCCGGCCAGGTGATCGTCTGGCTGTGGTTCACCGTGCTGTTCGCCAATTTTGCCGAAGCGCTGGCCGAAGGCCGCGGCAAGGC
>CAYPJK010000468.1:0-2654 GCA_964411025.1 uncultured Nevskia sp. | reverse complement strand
CGGCACGGCCATCGGCGTGGCGCGAGTACGGTGTTGGCCCGGCGCCCTTCAGCTGCAGTTCCTGCGGCCGGCCGGCGTTGTCGGTGATCTTGGCGATCGACAGCGCCCGGCCGTCGCCGAGTTGCGGCACGAACTGGCCGAACTGGTGGCCGGCGTAGACCGAGGCGCGGGCATCGAAGCCCGGCCACGGCGCGTTGCCGGCCATCAGCGCCGTGAAGGCCGGATCGGCTGCTGCGGCGGCGTCCACGCCCAGTTCGGCGGCCAGCGTCGCGTTCAGATGCAATAGCGCCGGCTCCGGCAGCGGCCGGGCGGGAATCGGCAGCGAGTACGGCTCGCCAAGGGCAGCGAAGCGCGGCGTCAGCGGGGGCAGGGTCATCGAGGCTTGTTGGCGTCCGGATCGGAGCCGACGATCAGGCGTGCGGCTCGCGAATAGCTGAGGTAGTTGAAGAACCATTGTGTCGCGACCAGCATGCGGTTGCGCGCGCCGATCAGGAAGTAGACGTGGGCGACGCCCCACAGCCACCAGGCGATCAGGCCCTTGATGCGGACGAAGCCGAAGTCGATCACCGCCGAATGGCGGCCGATGGTCGCCAGGTTGCCAAAGTCGCGATAGCGGAACGGCCCCGGCGCCTTCTTGCCGGCGAGTGCGGCACGAATGGTCCGGGCCACGTGTTGGCCCTGCTGCTTCGCCGCCGGCGCCACGCCGGGCACCTGCCGGCCGTCCTGGACGATCGCGGCGGTGTCACCGATCACGAACACCTGCGGCTGGCCCGCCACGCTGAGATCCGGCTGCACCTGTACGCGGCCAGCCCGGTCCGCCGACACGCCGAGCCAGCGCGCGGCCGGCGAGGCCGCGACACCAGCCGCCCACAGCACGGTGGCAGCGTCCAGATGGCTGCCATCGCCGAAGCGCAGACCGTCGGCATCGCAGCCGGTGACACGGGTGTCGAGCATCACCTCGACGCCCTTCTTGCGCAGCTCCGCCAGCGCGAACGCCGACAGCGTCGGCGGGAACGACAGCAGTACCCGGTCCGCACCTTCGACCAGCACCACGCGGACTTCGCGCGGGTCGATCGAACGGAAGTCACGGACCAGCACCTTCTTCGACAGCTCGGCGATAGCACCGGCCAGTTCGACGCCGGTGGGCCCGGCGCCGACGATGGCGACGCTCATCAGCTTCCGGCGCTCGGCCGGGTCGCTGCTGTTCTCGGCGTGTTCCAGCGCCAGCAGCAGCCGGCGACGGATCAGTGTGGCGTCGTCGACACGCTTCAGTCCCGGAGCGTGACGTTCCCAGTGATCGTTGCCGAAATAGGTGTGGGTGGCCCCGGTCGCGAGGATCAGCCAGTCGTAGGGCAGTTTCCGGCCATCGGCGAGCAGCACTTCCCGGCTGCCGGTGGCCACGCCGGTGACCTCGCCGAGCAGCACGCGGGCGTTCTGCTGCCGGCTCAGGATGCCGCGCACCGGCCAGGCGACGTCCGATGGATTCAGGCCGGCGGTCGCCACCTGGTACAGAAGTGGCTGAAAAAGATGGAAATTGCGGCGGTCGACGACGGTCAGATCGACGGCCAGTCCATCGAGGGCGCGGGCGGCGGTCAGGCCGCCGAAACCGGCGCCGACGATGACAATGCGGGGAAGCGAGGACATTGACTGTCTCAAGTGATGGCAGGTGGGCAGGAGGTGTCGCGGCGGCAAGCGGGCATCGCGCACAATCGCGCTTCCACTCGAATGACCACCGCCACGACCATGGACCAGCAACTTCGGGACCGTCTTGATGCCGCCGTGCTGCAGCGCCTGCTGAACCACCTCGACGCCCGCAAGGACGTGCAGAACATCGAGCTGATGAATCTCGCCGGCTTCTGCCGCAATTGCCTGTCGAAGTGGTACGCCGCCGCCGCCCGTGATCTCGGCGCCGAGGTCAGCGATGACGCCGCCCGCGAACGCGTCTACGGCATGCCGTATGGCGAGTGGAAGCGGCTGTACCAAAAGGAGGCGACGCCGGCACAGCAGGCGGCTTTCGAACAGGCCCGCCCGAAAGACTGACCGTTCGGCCAATGGGCGCGGTAGGCTTGGCGCGGGGATCCGGGGACGGCACATGAAGGCAACAAGCTGGCTTGGCGCGCTGGTGCTGCTGGCCATGGCCGGAGCGGCGCCGGCCGACGATGCGACACAGAAGCTGCTCGACTGCATGCGGGCCAACATCCCGCCGTCGCTGCAGATCAAGGAAGTGGAACTGAACTCGACCGACCGCAGCGGCGCCGAGCGGCAGCTGAAGGGCAAGGTCTATGCCTCGCGCGCCGACGGGCTGATCCGCGTGCTGCTGCGTGTGTCGCGGCCGCGGGACCTCGATGGTGCGGCTTACCTCATGCGCGAAGGCGGTGCCGGCCGCAGCGACGAGATCTTCCTGTACCTGCCAGCGATCCAGCGGGTGCGCAAGATCAGCGGTGCGTCCAGTGACGGCGCGCTGCTCGGTACCGACTTCAGCTACAACGACATGAAGCAGCTGCAGGCGGCGTTCGGCGATACCCGGCCGGCGCTGGAAAAGCCGACCATGCTCGGCGACCGGCCAGTCGAAGTCCTCAGCCTGCTGCCGCCCGCCGGGTCGGCCTCGCGCTACAGCCGCGTGCTGGCCTACGTCGACCGCCAGTCATGCACGG
>CAYPJK010000467.1:672-2663 GCA_964411025.1 uncultured Nevskia sp. | reverse complement strand
TCGGCACGCTGTTCTACGCCTCCACGCGGCTGCGCTACCACCACGCGATCTGGCATGTCTTCGTGCTAGCCGGCAGCGCCTTCCACTTCTTCTGCGTGCTGTTCTACGTGCTGCCCGGCCCGCCCGCTGTCGTGGTGACGCCGTGAGTAAGGATCGCGGTTTGCAGCCGGTCGACAGCCCGTTCCTGGTGCCGGATGACGGCCGCTTCCGGGTCCGGAAGGCGGCCACCGCGCCGCCGAAGAACGCCGGTGACGACGACCATCTGAAAGCCGAACTGCGCGATCACGTCGAAGCGCTCGACGACCTGCAGAAGATTCTCTACGCCCACGATCGCCACGCGCTGCTGCTGATCTTTCAGGCGATGGACGCCGCCGGCAAGGATTCGACGATTCGTGCCGTGCTGACCGGCGTCAACCCGGCCGGCTGCGAGGTGCATTCGTTCAAGCGGCCGACGCCGCAGGAACTCGACCACGACTTCCTCTGGCGCAGCACCCGCCTGCTGCCGGAACGCGGCCGCATCGGCGTCTTCAACCGCAGCTACTACGAGGAAGTGCTGGTCGTGAAGGTGCATCCGGAGTGGCTCGGTGCCCAGCGGCCGCAGCCCGGCCGGCACCCGAAGAAATTCTGGAAGCAGCGCTACCAGTCGATCCGCGACCACGAGCGGCACCTGGCGGCGAACGGCACGGTGATCCTCAAGTTCTGGCTCAACGTCTCGCGCGAGGAGCAGCGCCGCCGCTTCCTCGATCGCCTGAACGAGCCGGAGAAGAACTGGAAGTTCGAGGCCGGCGACGTCGCCGAACGCGCCCACTGGGACGCCTACATGGCCGCTTACGAAGACGCACTGAACGAAACCTCGCGCGAGCACGCGCCGTGGTATGCGATCCCGGCCGATTCCAAGCCGTTCATGCGAGCGGCGGTGGCCGACATCATCGTCCGCCGCCTGCAGCAGCTGGACCTGCGCTACCCGGTGTCCAGCGACACCGAGAAAGCCCAGTTCGAAGCGCTGCGCCGGCAGCTGGAAGCCGAATAGCGCCTACAGCGGCAGGTCGTGGATCACCGTGCCCTGGCGGGTATCGCTGCGGGCCACCTGCAGCATCGCGTCGGCCACCTCGGCAGCCGTGATCGGCCGGTACTTGCGCAACGGCCCGATGCACAGCGGCGACAGCAGCGGCGCCAGCTTCTGGGCCAGGGCTTCGCCCGGCCGCGATTCGCTGCGGGCACCCAGCAGCAGCGACGGCCGGAACAGGTGCACGGCAGCGAAGCCGACCTCGCCGACCGCCCGCTCCATCCGCGCCTTGACCCGCGAATAGAATGCCGGCGAGGTGGCGCTGGCCCCCGCAGCGGACACGCCGAAGAAACGCGCCACGCCGCCGGCCTGGGCGGCGCGGGCCACGGCCAGCACCATGTGGTAGTCGACCCGTTCCAGCCCGGCCTTGCCGCCGGCGGCGCGGGTAGTGGTGCCGAGGCAGCAGAAAAGATCGTCGGCGGCCAGCGGATCCGGTAGCGCATCGAGATCCTCAAGCGTCGAGGTCATCGTGCGCAGCTTGGGATGGGCGCGGGCCGGTGCCCGCCGGCCCAGCACGATGATCTGCGCGTAGTCCGGTGCGGCCAGCAGGCGATCGAGCAGCGCGGCACCGACCAGCCCGGTGGCTCCGACGAGTAGCGCAGTGCGAGGCATGATGGTTCCGGCCGGCGGTGTGGGAGCGGCGAGTCTATCGGAGGCCCCCGCCGGCAGGCGTTACAGTGACGGCCCACCCTCTTCACGCGACACCGACATGAGCCTCTGGAAGCGCCCCGTCACCATCGGCGAAGGTTTGCCGACCCCGCCGAACACGATGGGTCATCACCTCGACATCCGGGTGACCGAAGTGGGCCCGGATTTCCTGCGCGGCACCATGCCGGTGGATGCCCGCACCGTGCAGCCTTATGGCCGCCTGCATGGCGGCGCGTCCTGCGTGCTGGCCGAGGAACTCGGCAGCATTGCCGCATTT
>CAYPJK010000467.1:0-662 GCA_964411025.1 uncultured Nevskia sp. | reverse complement strand
GATCTCAACGCCAACCACATCCGGCCGCTGGGCAGCGGTCAGGTGATCGGCACGGCCCGGCCGGTGCATGTCGGCCGCACCTCGCAGGTCTGGGAGATCCGCCTGACCGACGCCGACGATCGGCTGGTCTGCATTTCCCGGCTCACCGTCGCCGTGATTCCGGCCGATCGCGCCAAACCCGCTGGCTGAGCCGCGCGGTGGCCGGCCGCTGGCTTCACGCCGCCGGCGGGAAAAAGCGTTCGAGGATCGCCTGCATCGCCGCGTTGTTGGCGGCGAACGCATCGGTATCGGCCAGGATCGCCTCCGGCGTCTGGACATGGCGCGACGGCGTCAGCGTCTCGTGGCGGAACCATTCAAGCGCCTGGTCCCGCGTCACTTCCAGATGGAACTGCAGGCCGAGCACCCGGCCATCATCCCAGCTGAACGCCTGCTGGGCGCAGGCTTCGCTGTGGGCCAGTCCGCGCGCGCCGGGCGGCAGCGCATAGGTATCGCCATGCCAGTGGAAGGCCGTGAAACGCGGCGGCAGACCGGCGAATGCCGGTTCGGCGCGGCCGGCGGCGTTCAGTTCGACCGGGAACCAGCCGATTTCCGGCGCGTCGTTGCGACGGACCGGGCCGCCCAGCACGTCGGCGATCAGTTGCGCGCCGAGGCAGATGCCCAGC
>CAYPJK010000466.1:0-2672 GCA_964411025.1 uncultured Nevskia sp. | reverse complement strand
TCGCCATCGCCAGCCGCGGCCGTGCGACGAGGCGCGGCAGCAGCCGGCCGTACTGGCGCTTGACCCAGACGACCAATGTGGTTTCGCGCGCAGCCTCTTTGCCCTTCGGTAGCAACAACAGGCACAGCGCCGGGGTCACCACCAGTGCGACCATCAATGACGCCGCGATCGCCAGCACATAGGCCACCGCCAGCGGCCGGAAGAAGGTGCCGGCAACACCGTCGAGGAAAAAGATCGGCAGGAACAGCAGCATCTCGATGGCTGAGGCGAATACCACCGCCGAGCGGACTTCGAGTGATGCGCCCAGCACCACGGCAAACGACGAACGCGGGACCGTTGCTTCCCGGTTGAGCCGCAGTCGCCGGGCGATGTTCTCGACGTCGATGATCGCGTCGTCGACCACCTCGCCGAGTGCGATCACCAGACCCGCGATCACCATCACGTTGATCGTCTGCCCGCTCCACAGCAGCACGAGACCTGCACCGAGCAATGACAGCGGAATCGCCGTCAGGCTGATCAGCGCCTGCCGCCAGTCGCGCGTGAACAGGATCAGCACCCCGGCGACCAGCAGGCAGCCGGTCAGCAGCGCGTGGCTCAGGTTGTCGATCGAGCGCTCGATGAAGGTCGCCGGCCGGAAGATCTCGCTGTCGATCTCGACGCCGGCGAGCCCGGGCTTCAGTTCGGCAAGAGCAGCTTCGACACTGCGGGTCAGCTGCAGCGTGTTGGCGGTCGGCTGCTTCTCGACGATCAGCAGCAGGCCCGGGCCGTCATTGATGATGGCGCTGCCGATCGGTGCAGCGTAGCCCTCGGTGACGGTGGCGACGTCGCCGATGCGGATCGGCGCATCGCCCTGCAGGCGGATCACCGCCTGCGCCAGATCCTCCGCCGTCTGGATTGCGCCGCGCTGCTGCACCGCAAGTCGCTGGTTTGGCGTATCGAGATATCCGCCGCCACCGACCAGCACCGCGTCACCGGCAGCCGCGCGCAGTTCGGCCAGCGTGACGCCGGCAATGCGGAGGCGATCCGGGTCGACCAGGATCTGCAGCTGCCGGTCGCGCTGGCCCCAGACCGCGACATTGGCGACACCGGGCACCGCCATCAGCCGTGGCCGGATAGTCCATCGCACCCGTTCCGATAATTGCATGGCGTCGAGGGACTTCGACGAGATACCGATTTTCATTGCCCGGCTAGTCGAGGACAGCGGCGGTAGCATCACCGGCGCACGTGCGGCAACAGGAAGGGCTGCGCGCACCTGTGCCAGACGCTCTTGCACCAGTTGCCGGATCTGGATCGCGTCGCTGCCGCGCTTGAACAGCAGCACCACGGACGACAGGCCGAGTACCGACTTCGAACGCGCGGTCACGAGCGCCGGCACGCCGCTGACCGCGATCTCGATTGGCACCGTGATCAGTTGCTCGACCTCTTCAGTCGACAGTCCCGGGGCCTCGGTCTGGATCTCGACCATCGGCGGTGCGAATTCCGGGAACACGTCGAGCGGCACTTCGCGTGACGCGGCGAGCCCGATCACGACCAGCGCCGCCGCAAGCCCCAGCACGATCACGCGCTGGCGCAGCGCGGTTTCCACCAGCCAGGCGAGCATGGTCAGCGTCCGGTGCCGAACTCGTAGCCGAACAGCTCGGCGGCACCTGCCGAGACGATCTCGTCGCCTGCTGTCACGCCACGCGCGAGGATCACGTCGTCGCCGTCGCGCCTCGCTACTTCGACTCTCTGGCGCTGGTAGTGCCCGTCGGCGTCCTTCCGGTAGACCCACTCGCCACCGTGAATGTCGGTGACCAGCGCGGCTGCTGGTATCACCAGACCCTGCGTAATCCCGTTCAGAGGCAGCGCAACGGCAACGCGCTGGCCGAGGCGGTATGCCTGATCGGCGTTATCGAAGTGGAAGTACAGATCTGTGGTCCCCGCTGCCGTATTCGCGGTTGGCAACGTGTGGACGGGCATGGCCTCGCGCATCGGGTCGTGGATGCCGGGGACTCCGATGCGGGCCGGCTGATCGACCACCAGTCGTGGGAGGTCGGTGGCCACCACCGGCACACGCACCCATGTAGTCGAGCGACCGCGAGAGGCAGTCAGATCAGGGCCGAGCAGTTCGCGCTGCGTCCGTGCTGCGGTCAGCGCCGCCTCGGCGGCCGTGCGCTGAGCGACAGCTTCGTCGCGTGCCCGGGTGCTGCCGGCGTCCTCGGCGAGGAGCGCGTCGGCGCGCTGGGCCATTTGCTCCGCCAACTTCAGCGCCGCTCGCGCACGGTGAAGCTCGGCATCGGCCGCTGCCTGCCGATTGGCCAGCGTTGCGAAATCGCTGGTCGAGAGGCTGGGAACGCCGATCGTTCCGAGTGGCGCATTGACGATCTCGCCGCTCGTTGAACGGATTGCCGAGGTATTCCGTGATTTGGCCTGGACGGTTTCGACCCCTAAGCGCTGCGCAGCCTCAGATGTCAGCGCAATCGACAGCAAATTGGCTTCCGAGCTCACCGGCTCGGCCTTGGCCGGTGGTGCCGCCGCGATTGGTAACCCTGCTTCGCGGCAGGCAGTCATTATCGGCAGCGAGATGGCAAGGACAGTCAGCAGGCTTCGCATGTCGCACTCGATCGGGGTTTCGAAGAACCTACCGATCGAATCTGGAACAGAGCTCGCCACAGCATTACGAAATCCCAATG
>CAYPJK010000465.1:0-2672 GCA_964411025.1 uncultured Nevskia sp. | reverse complement strand
CCAGGTCGGTGCAGAAAGTGTCAGACCGATCGACTTGAACGTGTAGCTTGGATTGACGCCAATCTCCACGTCGAAGGTATCGCCGCGCCGGCCGAGCACCACGGTGGAGTCGCCCCCCACTGCCCAGAACACCTTCAGATAGGGATTCAGCGAGTACGGATCGGTGTAGTACGCGGTGAACTCGACGTTGTGCTCGGTCTGGAAATTGCCCGGCGGGCTCAGGAACACGACGTAGGCCGCGCCGACTTTCAGGCTTTTCGTCGCCTGCCAGTTGATGCCGGCGAAGTAGTCGAACTCGTTCCAGGCACCGACCGGCGACGGCCGGTTGTAGTCGGCGCCGTCGGAATTGATGTCGTTCCAGATGCCGACCACGATCGAGGTATCGCCCGGGGTCAGGAAGACCAGCCCGCCGAGAATCTGCGTGGTCACGCCCTGATTGGTGACCAGCAGGCCACGTGGCGTGATGTAGTCGTTCTTCAAGGTCAGGTCCGCGAAGCCGTGGATCGCCGACCCCGGCGCGGCATCGGCCGCTCGCGTTGCAGCTGGCATCAGCGCCAGCAGGCCCGACAGCAGTGTTGCGAGTCGCCAAGATTTCATCTGCATCGCAAGCTCCCCGGAGCGTCCGGAATCGTTGAGTGATGAAGGTGCCGCGATGCTCGATCCGGAATGCCGCCGCATCCGCCGTTGGCCTGCCCACGCCGAGTCCGAGCCCGCAGTACCGTTTTATGAATCCTTATTTGTATACAAGTTTGGATTTATTGAGAGCAAAGCGCGTGCCAACTCAACCGCTCGCGGGGATGGCGAGCGCAAACTTCGGCCGTCGGCAACAGCGGCAATCAAGGATTGGCGATGCCGAGCCGGGCCGCGATCGGTCGCAGCCGGACCGATCGGCCGGAATCTGCCGAGCAGGAATCGAAGGTGCTGCAAGTGGCCCGAGTGAACGCAGGGCCGCCATCGGCTCAGTCTCGCATCGGTGCCGGTGGCCGCAGCCACCACGTTGGAGCAGCGGCTTTCAGGCCGTCAGATCGCTGCCGACTCGCGCATCGTCGTGCGCGCGTCGTGGAGCATGTGCAGGGTGATCTTGCGCACCTCGCTCTTGCTCTGGGTGATATGCGAACGCAGCAGGATCAAGGCTTCGGTCGCCTTGCGCCGCATGATCAGCCGAAGGATCTTGGCATGCTCGTCGTAGGTCGCGGCGATCCGGTTTTCCTTGAGGAAATCGAGCCTGCGAATGATGCGGATCTTCTCGGTGAGTTCCTGGTGCACCCGCAGCATCTCGCGGTTGCCGGCCGCTTCGACCAACGCGCAGTGGAAGGCTTCGTCGAGCCCGGCCATCTTGCGCGGATCGGTTTCGCGACTGTCCGCCGGCACCAGCCAGGCCGCCTTCAGCGCGGCCAGCGGCAGCTCGTCTTCGAGCGCGCACAGCTTTTCGACGGCATGCGACTCGATCAGGATGCGCAGGTCGTAGAGCTCGTCGAAGCGCACGAAGTCGAACGGCGCCACGCTCCAGCCGCTACGGAAG
The DNA here is from genome assembly GCA_964411025.1 of uncultured Nevskia sp. Classification (GTDB taxonomy): domain Bacteria; phylum Pseudomonadota; class Gammaproteobacteria; order Nevskiales; family Nevskiaceae; genus Nevskia. The sequence continues at coordinate 1,150 of CAYPJK010000465.1, read as the reverse complement.
CCAACCTCCAGATAGCCTTCGCGACGCAGGCGATACAGCGCATCGCGGATCGGCGTGCGCGACACGCCGAGGCGCGCGGCCAGTTCGGTCTCGGTGAAGCGGTCGCCCGGCAACAGATGGAAATCGAAGATTTCCGCCTTCACCCGCAGGTAGATCTGTTCACCCAGCGGGTTGGCCGGCTGCTGCGCCATGGTCGTGCGGAGGAAGGAAAAGTGACGCCGCAGTCTACCGCCGCTGCATCCGGCCCGGCATCGCGCTCAGGGCGACAGCAGGCTCACATGCGCCGTCACGATGCGCCATGCACCGTCGACGCGCACCCAGGTCTGGGTCTGGCGGCCGATCAGTGCGGTATCCGGTGCCACGAATTCGCAGGCCGCACTGCCGCAGTCGTCGCCGAAGGTCTGGATCACCACGTTGCGCAGCGTCCGGCCGGGATGGACCGGGGCAGCAGTGGCGCGATAGTGGCGGATCGCCTCGATGCCGTAGCCGAGTTCGGCCACGCCGTAGCGCAGCGTTTCCGGCGCGTCGTGGAAGAAGGCATCGAGCGCTGCAACGTCGTGGCGCAGCAGGGCGGCTTCGTAGGCATCGAAAGCCGCGTGCAGCGAGGCTCTCGCTGCCGGACGGTTGATCTGGTCGGGTGTCATGACGCCAAGCATAAGGGCCGCGCCGCGCCGCGCCGATCGCAGGCCGCGCCGGACCGCGACGCGGCGGCACTAGGACAGCGCGGCCAGCAAGGCCTCCGAGGTCGCCACCGCGCCGAACACCCCACCCTGCATCTTGACCATCTTCAGCGCCGCCAGATGATTGCCGTGATCGGTGGCCGCGCAGCAGTCCTCGACCAGCAGGCATTCGAAGCCGCGGTCATTGCCTTCGCGCATCGTCCTATGCACGCAGACGTCGGTGGTGATGCCGGTCAGCACCAGATGCGTGATGCCCCGGGTACGCAGGATCAGTTCGAGATCGGTGGCGCAGAAGCTGCCCTTGCCCGGCTTGTCGAGCACGATTTCGCCGTCGATCGGGTACAGCTCCGGAATGATGTCCCAACCCGGTTCGCCGCGAATCAGGATCTTGCCGCAGGGGCCTGGATCGCCGATGCCGGCGCCGATCTGGCGCGAGCGCCAGCGCTTGTTGGCCGGCAGGTCGGACAGGT
>CAYPJK010000464.1:523-2673 GCA_964411025.1 uncultured Nevskia sp. | reverse complement strand
GCACCTCGCCGGGGTGAAGGAACGCCCGCCCTGGCATTTCGAGGCCGACGCCGCACATGGCTGAGCCGGGCTTGATCGGCGTCTTCGATTCCGGGCTCGGCGGCCTGTCGGTGCTGCGCGAGATCGTTGCCCGGCGGCCAGCGCTGTCGACGCTGTATGTCGCCGACTCCGGTCATTGTCCGTATGGCAGCAAGCCGGCCGACCAGATCATCGCCCGCGCCGAGGCGATCACCGAGTTCCTGCTGGCGCAGGGCGCGCAACTGATCGTCGTGGCCTGCAACACGGCGACCATCGCGGCAGTGGAATACCTGCGCGCCCACTACTCGGTGCCGTTCGTCGGCATGGAGCCGGCGGTGAAGCCGGCGGTGGCGGTGACCCGTTCCGGCGTCATCGGCGTGCTGGCCACCGGCGCGGCGCTGGCGGGCGACAAGCTGCATCGGCTGATCGACCGGCATCGCGGCAGCGTCCGGGTGATCACCCAGCCGTGCCCGGGGCTGGTCGAGCAGGTCGAACGCGGTGACCTCGACGGCCCGCAGACCCGGGCATTGCTGGCGCATTACGCGCAGCCGCTGGTCGCCGCGGGTGCCGATGTGCTGGTGCTGGGATGCACCCATTACCCGTTCCTGCGCGCCACACTGGCCGACCTCGTCGGGCCGGGGTTGACGCTGCTGGATACCGGCGAGGCGGTGGCGCGGCGGGTCGACAGCCTGCTGCCGGCCGCATCGGCATCTGCCGATGCATCGCGACCGGGCGTCCGCCATTGGTACACCAGCGGCGATCCGGCGCAGATCAGCGCCGTCGGCAGCCGACTGTGGGGCGCGCCACTGGCCGCGCAGCCATTGGGTCGCTGAGCACAATGCAGTACCGTTGAGGGCTTCCGTTTCGCAGGCAGCAGGGATCGCGCCTGTCGTTGTGTCTCCAGACCGCGCGTCGGCGAAGGATTCGCGCGGCTTCACTAGAACTGTTCAGGGGTAGGGCGTGAAATCTTTGCGAGTGATGTTCGCCGCGTCGATCGTGGCCATGATGGTGGCCTGCAACGGCAGTTCCGCAGTCGACGCAGGACCGGGACCCGGACCTGGGCCCGGGCCGGGGCCGGGGCCTGGTCCGGCACCGGGGCCGGAACCGACGGTGACCATCGACCCGGTCAGCGGCTTCCTCAACACCAGCACGCCGATTGCGCAGCAGAACGCCAATTCGGGGTTTGCGCCGATCCGCATCGCGGTGGGCACGACGGCGACCTCACAGACGATCACCGTCGCCGGCGTCAGCCGTCGTTACGTGCTGCTGCGGCCGGAGGCTGCGCTGTCCAACCCGCCGCTGCTGGTGATGCTGCATCCGTCGTTCACCTCGGCCGAAACGATGGCCAACACCACCAACGTGTCCGACTACGCGCTGACCCAGGGCTTCTGGGTGGTGCTGCCGCAGGCGCAGACCGGCGGCTGGAACGATGACCAGGCAAGCAACCGCGACGACGACGTGCAGTTCATCTCGCAGCTGATCGACACGCTGGTCGCCCAGGGCAGCGTCGATCCACAGCGGATCTACGCGACCGGCTTCTCCAGCGGCGGCTTCATGACCCAGCGGCTGGCCTGCAGCCTGCCGGACAAGATCGCCGCGTTCGCGATCGATGCCGCGACCATGCGCAATCCGATGGTCGCCACCTGCGCGAGCCCGAGCGTGCAGCGGCCGAAGCTGTACTTCCTCGGCACCGCCGACCTCATCGTCGCCTACAACGGCGTGTTTCCCGAGATGCCGAACGGTCAGCGTTCAGCGGACGGCACGATGGCGTTCTGGTCCGGCCAGCAGGGCTGCGACGGGCCGGTGGTCTCCGCGCAATTGCCTGATCGGGCGGCCGACGGCACCCGGGTGACGCGTACCGTCTACGGCGGCTGCCGTGGCGACACCCGCCTGGAACTGTTCACCATCAATGGCGGCGGCCACGCCTGGCCCGGCGGTGAGGCCTCGCTGTTCGGCGTCACGACGCGCGACATTCATGCCACCGGCCTGCTGTGGCTGTTCGTGCGCAGCTACCGCCGCTGAGCCGGCCTTTCCTCGTGCGGATCGCCGGTCATTCAAGCGCGATGCTGCGGCCGGCGGTGCGCTGCCCGGCCTGAGCGGCCCGGAACGCTCTGCGCGCCATGCCTGGCGAC
>CAYPJK010000464.1:0-513 GCA_964411025.1 uncultured Nevskia sp. | reverse complement strand
GTCCGCGTCGGTGATCCTGCGCTCACCGGTCCACCTGCTGGCGTTCGGCTTGGGCACCGGGCTGGCGCCGAAAGGGCCCGGCACGGCGGGGACGCTGGTCGGCATCCCGCTGTTCCTGGCGATGATGGGGTTGCCGCTGCCGGCTTTCATCGTGCTGCTGGTGGCGTTGAGCCTGTTCGGCTGCTGGCTGTGTGGCGCTTCGGCGCGGCAGCTGGGCGTGCACGACTACGGCGGCATCGTGTTCGACGAAATCGTCGGCTATCTGGTGGCGGCGATGCCGCTGCTGCCGGCGTTCGCACTGAACCGGCACGGGCTGCCGGCCGGGCTGGCAGGGGCCTTCGTGCTGTTCCGGATCTTCGATATCTGGAAGCCGTGGCCGATCGGCTGGCTCGATCGGCGCCTGCACGGTGGCGTCGGCATCATGGTCGACGACCTCGTGGCCGGACTGTTCGCCGCGGTTGTGCTGGCGCTCGGCCTGGTGCTCTCGGCCTGATGGCGGGCCGGCTGGACGGC
>CAYPJK010000463.1:0-2678 GCA_964411025.1 uncultured Nevskia sp. | reverse complement strand
CCGCGATGCTCGCCGGCGTGCCGGCCGGACGGTCGGCCCGGGTGGTCCATGACCGCGCCACTGCGATCGCCTCGGCGATCGGCATGGCGGCACCGGATGACCTCGTGCTGATCGCCGGCAAGGGTCACGAGGACTACCAGCTGTACGGCCGCGAACGCCGCGCCTTTTCCGACCGCGCCTATGTCGCCGACCTGCTCGGCCTGCCGAGGCGCGCATGAGCCTGAACCCGAATCCCGTGACGTCCGAACCGATGGAATCGCTTTTCGAAGCCGCCGCCCGCATTGGCGCGGTGCTGTACGGACCCAACGCGCCGTTCCACCGCGTGGTCACCGACACCCGGCAGTTGCAGCCGGGCGACCTGTTCGTGGCGCTGAAGGGCGATCGCTTCGATGGTCACGACTACGTGGCGCGCGCGGCCAGCCTCGGTGCTGCCGGCTGTCTTGTCGCGCGGCGCATCGACGGCGGCGGTGCCCAGATCGTCGTTGCCGAGGCCGATGGCGGCGACACGCTGGTGGCGCTGCAGCGGCTGGCGCAGAGCTGGCGCAATGATTTCGACATTCCGGTGATCGGCATCACCGGCTCCAACGGCAAGACCACGACCAAGCAGATCGTCGCCAGCGTGATGGCCGCGCGTGGCCCGGTGCTGGCCACCGAAGGCAATCTGAACAATCACATCGGCGTGCCGCTGACCCTGCTGAAGCTGCGGGCCGAGCACGCCACCGCGGTCATCGAGATGGGCGCCAACCACGCGGGCGAGATCGCGCTGCTGGCGAAGCTCGCGCGGCCGCAGATCGGCATCGTGACGATGGCCGGCGATGCCCATCTGGAAGGCTTCGGCTCGCGCGATGGCGTTGCCCATGCCAAGGGCGAGCTGTTTGCGGCGCTTGGCGCCGGCGGGCTGGCGGTCATCAATGCCGATGATCCGTACGCGCCGCTGTGGCGGACGCTGGCCGGCGAGGCCTCGGTCCTGAGCTTCGGCCTGTCCGACGCCGCCGACGTGCGCGCCGAGGATCTGGTCGGCGTGCCGGAAGCCGCGCCCGAAGCCACCGCGTTCACGCTGGTGACGCCGGCCGGCGGCGCGCGCGTCGAACTCGGTATTCCCGGCGCCCACAACGTGATGAATGCGCTGTCGGCAGTGGCCGCCGGGCTGGCGCTGAATCTCGGCATCGGCCAGATCGCCGATGGCCTGGCGCGGATGGCGCCGGTCGCCGGCCGGCTGAACTGGAAGACCACGCGCGAAGGCGCGCGGCTGCTCGATGACAGCTACAACGCCAATCCCACGAGCCTGCGCGCGGCGCTCGACCTGCTGGCCGGCCTGCCGGGGCAGCGCTGGGTGGTGCTCGGCGAGATGCGCGAACTCGGCCCCGATGCCGCGCAGATCCACGAGCAGGCCGGCCGCGCCGCGCGTTCGCTGGGCATCGATCGCCTGTACACGCTGGGGGCCATGACCCGCCATGCGGCCGACGGCTTCGGCGGCGAGGCGCGCAGTTTCGAACAGGTTGACGATCTGGTCGCTGCGCTGCGCGACGAACTGGGCGACGGCGTGACGGTGCTGGTCAAGGGTTCGCGCGGTGCCCGCATGGAGCGCGTGGTGGCCGGTCTCGTCGGCACGGCGGTGGAGGACGCGCACTGATGCTCTACGCCCTCGCCAGCCACCTGCAGCCGTACTACAGCGGCTTCAACCTGTTCGGTTATCTGACCTTCCGGGCGATTCTCGGCGTGCTGACCGCGCTGATCTTCTGCTTCGTCGCCGGCCCGGGGATCATCCGCCGGCTGCAGATCCTGAAGTTCGGCCAGGTGATCCGCACCGATGGTCCGCAGTCGCACCTGAAGAAGACCGGCACGCCGACGATGGGCGGCGCGATGATCCTGGCCGGCATCGCCATCGCCACGCTGCTGTGGGCGGACCTGAGCAATCGCTTCGTCTGGTTCGCGCTGATCCCGACCCTGGCTTTCGGCGTCGTCGGCTTCTTCGACGACTACCTGAAGATCACCAAGAAGAACACCAAGGGTCTGGTCGCCCGCAAGAAGTATTTCTGGCTGTCGCTGGCCGGCTTCGGCACCGCCGTCGGCATCTGGTACACCGCCAAGACGCCGATCGAGACGAGCCTGATCCTGCCGTTCGTCAAGGACGTGACGATCCCGCTCGGCATCTTCTTCATCCCGTGGACCTATCTCGTCATCGTCGGCAGCTCCAACGCGGTGAACCTCACCGATGGGCTCGACGGGCTGGCGATCATGCCGACCGTGCTGGTGGCCTCCGCGCTCGCGGTCTTCGCCTACGCGACCGGCAACATCAAGATCGCCACCTATCTCGGCATTCCCTACATCCAGGGGGCCGGCGAACTGGCCGTGTTCTGCACCGCGATCGCCGGTGCCGGTCTCGGTTTCCTGTGGTTCAACGCCTACCCGGCGCAGGTGTTCATGGGCGATGTCGGCGCGCTGGCGCTCGGCGCCGCGCTGGGCGTTGTCGCCGTGCTGGTCCGCCAGGAAATCGTGCTGGCGATCATGGGGGGCGTGTTCGTGGCGGAAACGCTGTCGGTGGCGATCCAGGTCAGCTACTTCAAGTGGTCCGGCGGCAAGCGCATCTTCCGGATGGCGCCGCTGCATCACCACTACGAACTGAAGGGCTGGCCGGAGCCGAAGATCATCGTCCGCTTCTGGATCATCACGCTGAT
>CAYPJK010000462.1:367-2689 GCA_964411025.1 uncultured Nevskia sp. | reverse complement strand
AGCAGCCCGGCCTCGATGTTCGGCCACACCCTGATGCGGCTCGAAGGTCGGAATCGCGAGACGGGACAGCCGCTGCTGGCCAATGCCATCAACTACGCCGCGGTCTATGACGAGTCCGAGAACTCGATGTTGTATGCCGCGCGCGGCATCGCCGGCGGCTACGTCGGCGTCTTCACGATGTCGCCCTACTATGAAAAGGTCAACGAGTACGCGCACATCGAGAGCCGCGACCTGTGGGAATACCCCTTGCGCCTCGATTCCGATGCACAGCAGCGCCTGCTGAATCATCTATGGGAGATGCGCGACGTCGAATTCGACTACTATTTTTTCGACGAAAACTGCTCGTACCAGCTGCTGAGCCTGCTCGACGTGGCGCGGCCCGACTTGCAGTTGCTGGCACCCTTCCCCAGCCCCCTGTTCCCACACGTGATCCCGCTCGATACGGTGCGTGAATTGCGGCGGGCCGGACTCTTGGGCGCGCCGGTCTACCGCCCGGCGCTGGCGCATCGTCTGCAACACGCCCTGTCTCAACTCAGTCCCGCGCAATACGACTGGGTGCTCGACTACGCCGCTGGTGCCTCCGAGCTGACCGATGCGCCCGTGGTGCAATCCGATCCGGCGCGTCAGGCCGCGCTGCTGGATGCGGCACATGACTACCTTTATTACCTGTACCGCAACGAGAGCATAGACCGCGAGACCGGTCTTCCACGCGCACGCGCGGCACTGCTGGCGCGCAGCCGTCTTTCACAGCGAACAGATCTTCTCGAACTGCCGCCACCCGACTACGCGCCGGAGCAGGCGCACGAAAGCCACCGTCTCAGTGCGGGCCTGCGCAGTGATCGTCGCGGCACGGCCCTGATGCTGCGTTCGCGCGATGCCTTGCACGACTTGCTTGATCCTCCGCAGGCCTACCTGACCGGCGGCCAGATTGAGTTCCTCGATCTGGGGGTTCTGCTGAGCGACGACGGTATCCGGGTACACGACGTGAAACTGGCCGGCGTCAAATCCGTCGCACCCTGGGATCGGGCTTTCAAACCGTGGTCCTGGTTCGCCAGCTTTGGCGGCCGCCGTTATGGGCTTGAGGCTCAGGCGGCGAAACCGCGCAGCGGCACGTTCGGTTTCTACAGCGAAGGCGGCGGCGGCATTGCCTGGGCGCCGCAACCTTACCTGCAGTTGTTTGCCTATGGAGAAGCCCAGTTCGACGCCAACCCCGGCTTGCTCGAGAACTATTCGATCGCGGCCGGTCCGCGTCTGGGTGCGGCGCTGCAATGGGGCGGGCGCTGGGCAACCCTGACCGAAGCGCAGTGGCTGACCCCGTTCGCGGGCGGCGGCCATCACCAGGTTTACCTGCGCAACGGCGTGCAGTGGCAATGGACCTCTCGCGTGGGGCTGCGCGCCGGGCTGAACTATGGCCACAGCGCCGGCGAATCCCTGATTGGCGGCGAAGCGCTGCTGAACTACTACTTCTAGGGCGCTGCGCGCGACGGGTGGCTGTCGCCCGCCGCCAGTTGCTGGGTGGGCCGGTAACTGTCGAAATAACCCTTGATGCCATCCAGCATGCTGCTGACCAAGGTGTCCTGGAACTCGGCGTCGCTCAGCTGGCGTTCTTCCTTCTCGTTGGAGATGAAGGCGGTCTCGATCAGCATCGAAGGCATGTCCGGGGCCTTGAGCACGACGAAGGCTGCCTGCTGAACATCTCGTTTGAGCAGACGGTTGACCTTGCCGATCGAACCCAGCACACGATTGGCCGCATCCAGGCTGGCCTCGATCGCCGAGGCTTGTGAAATGTCGACCAGCACCGAGGCCAGCGTGTCGTCCTTGTCCTGGATTTCGACACCGCCGATCAGGTCGGACTGGTTCTCCTTTTCGGCCAGCACGCGGTTGTGCTCGGAACTCGCGCCGCGTTCAGACAGGACGTACACCGCGGAGCCGTGGACGCTGCGGTCGTGGTTGGCATTGGCATGGATCGACACGAACAGGTCGGCCTGCGCGCGGCGCGCCTTGGCCATGCGCTGACGCAGGCTGACGTAGTAATCGCCGTCGCGGGTCAGCACCGCTTTGTAGCCGGGTTCGCTGTTGATCTTGTCCGCCAGCTTGCGTGCCATCGCCAGCGCCACATTTTTCTCCAGCACGCCGCGCTTGCCCCGGGCGCCCGGGTCCTCACCGCCGTGACCGGCGTCGATTGCGACGATGACCGGGCGATCGGCAGGCACCGGCGGCTTGGCCGGAATCACCGGGTCAGGGGGCGCCAGTTTCGCCAGCTTTGCCGGGGCCGTCGCCGACGGGGTCGGTGCGTCCGGTTTCTGTGTCGTCGCCGCGTCG
>CAYPJK010000462.1:0-357 GCA_964411025.1 uncultured Nevskia sp. | reverse complement strand
GCGTATCGAACAGGTCCACGACCAGCCGGTAACCGTAGTCCGCATTGGGCGGAAGCACGAAGCTCTTGGGTTTCACCGCGCCACTGACATCGAGGACGATGCGCAAACCGTCGGACTGCACGCCGCTGCGCACCCGCTGCAACAGGCCTCGCGCCTCGTCCGGCAGCATCACCCCGCTGCCGCGCCGTACGCCGGGAAGATCGATCACGATGCGATCCGGCCCGCTGAGCGCGTAAAGCTTGTGCACGGCTTCGGCGTCCAGATCGAAGACCACGCGGGTGCTCTCCGGGCCGGCCCAGACGCGCACCTCGCGCAGCACCGCCGCCGAAAGCGGCAGCGAGAGCAACAATAATACTA
>CAYPJK010000461.1:0-2689 GCA_964411025.1 uncultured Nevskia sp. | reverse complement strand
AACCTACGGATATGGCGAAGAATTCAGACGATCGCGGCGGCAAGGACAAGCCCATTGAGCGATCGACGAGCGGTCGCCAGAAGCTGATGGAAGCAGCGCTTGAACTGGCTGCAACGACGCGTAGCCTGGCGTCCCTGGGCCTGCGGGAAGTGGCCCGCCACGCCGGGCTGAACCCGAATACCTTCTATCGCCACTTCAAGGATTTCGACGATCTTGGCGTGGCGATGCTCGACGAACTGGGCAGCGAACTGCGTGCCGGCCTGCGCGAGGCGCGCATGCGACCCGCCAAGAAGGGCTTCAAGCTGTCGGACTTCTCGAATCCGGCGGAAGGTCTGGCCCAGGCGCAGGCGCTGGCCCGGGAGTCGGTCGGCCTGGTGCTCGACTTCGTCATGGACCATCGCGAGGCCTATACGGTCGGCATCCGCGAACTGCACGGCACCAGCGCGGTGATGCGCCGCGCGATGCAGGGGCTGCTCGACGGCATCGCCGTCGACATGACCGAAGACCTGCTCGGCGTGCTGATGCTGCCGGCGGTGTCCCACGAGGAACTGCTGGCCGTGGCACGGGTGATCGTGCGCCAGATGGTGTTCTTTTCGATGGACTACCTCGAACAGCCGTCGCGCCATGCGGACATCAAGCGCGAGGCCGAGCGCTTCATCCTGCTGCTGTTCTGGGGTGCGATCGCGGCCCGTGCGCCGGATCTGCTGTCACAGGCGAAGCTCAAGTTCCCGACGATCTGAACAGCGGCCCGCAGCCGATCCGCATCAGCTGCCGTCGGGAGCAGCCCCGCATCCGGATCAGGACAGGGCGCGCCGCTCGACGGCGTCGGCGCGCTTGACGGCATCGACCAAATCATTCGGCCGCACCACGATCGACTGGCCGCAATCACAGGCCAGTTCGTCGTGGTCCTTGAGCCAGCCCAGCAGGGCCGCCTTGAGGGAGCCGCAGTGCTCGCAGCGCAATCCGATCAGTTGCGTATCGACCTTCCTGTTCATTCCCCGCACCTGTAAGCCGAGCCTGCGGCAGCCTAATCAGTCGGCAGCGCGAGGTCAGCCACCGGCGGTCGGATGACAGATTCGTGACAGTCGCGACCCGCTCCGGTCACGCCATCGACGCTGCGATGCCGCCCAAAAAAGAACCCCCGGTCCACGAGGAACCGGGGGTCAGGTCAGCCCGGAAAGCAGTGCTACCCGCCAGGCTGTTGCTGCGGAGCCTTAGCCCGGCACGTCGCTGGCCGGCTCGCTTGCGGAACTGGTTTCAGCGGGCGCGGCAGGCGCCGCTGGCGCTTCACCCTCGGCCGGCGACGCTTCAGCCGGGGCTGCTGGAGGCGGAACCGGCGCAGCCAGCGCTGTCACGTAGTCCTTCAGCATGCTGGCGCCGTACAGCGGTTTGTAGGCCCCCTGGTGGCAGGTCGTGCAGTTCAGCTTGGCGACATCGCCCAGCGGCCCCTTGCGATGCGCCGGGAAGACCTCGGTCAGCGGCACCATGAACGTGTTGTTCAGCGCACGCGCCATCCGGATGCCATGCCAGGCCACCGCGCGCTGCGGCGGACTCTGCGACCAGTCGTTGAACGCGCGGCTGTTGTGGCAATAGGTGCAGTTGACGCCGAGGCCCTGCGACATGTGGGTCATCAGCGAGAACGTCCACTCGGCCTGCTTGATCGATTTCCGGTTGCCGGTCGGCAGCGCCGTGGCGCCGGTAAAGCGGATCGGCTCGGCACCGAGCAGGAACGGCGTGAACGGATCGGACGGCAGTGAAGCACCGTTGATCGCTGGCGTCGAACGGTTCTGCCCTGCCCGATTGCCCAGACCGGCGGCGGCCGTGTTGTCGACATCCTGGAACCAGACGTACTCCGGCACCGCCTTGCCACGGTGGCAGGTGTAGCAGGTGACACCGGTGCCCTGGACATGCGGCTTCCACTCGGCGTTGATCGTCTGCGTCATCTGCAACATCTTGCGGGCGACGACCTTCGTGTACTTGCCGTCATCAGCGAAGTTGCCCCCGACATGACAGTAGTTGCAGCCCGCCTCCGCTGGCGCCGCATCCTTCGGCACCACCCAGGCGGTCATCGCGGTCATCGTGCGGGTGAACTCGGCGATCGAGAGACCGCCCAGCACCTTGACGTTCTGATAGATGGTTCCGGCAGCCGGACCACCTTCAGGCGCTGCCGCCAGCGGCTCCGGCGCGACATTCAGGGCTGCCTGAGCGGCGACGACGCGCGGGTTGTAGACCTGCACCATCGCGGTGCCGCGGTAGCCACGCTGCACCTCGTCGACCGGCGGCCGTTCGCAGCCTGCAGCTGCGACACCTGCCAGAACCAGCGCCGCCAGCAATTTCAATCGGCCTGCAATCATGCTCATGGCGCGGCTCCGGGCAGCGTGGCGGGATCGACGGTCGGCGCAGCCCAGACCTGCGGATAGGCGGCGACGATGTGGTGCTTGATGCCCCACAGGTACCAGTTGTCGACCACCGTGCCGGTCAGCAGGATGCCGATGCCGCCGGTCAGCGGGCAGAGCACCGCGAACCACCACGCCCAGCGGTGGATCGATTCCATCGTCGCGTTGAAACCCATCGTCCAGCGCCAGAACAGCGCTGCCCGCTCCGAGGCCGTGCCGCGGTCGACGATCTGCTCGATCTCGCGCTCGCCACCGAGTCGGCTTACCGCCAGGATGGTCGCGCCATGCATTGC
>CAYPJK010000460.1:0-2698 GCA_964411025.1 uncultured Nevskia sp. | reverse complement strand
GCAGGTCCGGCCGGTAGTCGTCGGCCGCGTTCAGCACCTCCGCCGCACCGGTCAGGTGCAGCAGGCGGGCGTGGTAGTCGGCCTCGGCGAGAGGTGCGGCTGTGCCCCATGCCACGTACAGATGCTCGGCGCGCAGGGCGCTGAGCCCGGCATCGTGTGCGCGGCAATCGAGCAATCGCTGGTCGAGACGGAAGGGAGAAAATGCCGGGGCGCCCCGGAGTAGCAGCATTACCTTCGTCCTCGCCAGTGCCGCGTGTGAGAGAGTGGGGCGCGGGCCGGGCGCGGGCGCCCGGCTGCCGGCGCTATTGTCGTGAAGTCAGGGCAGGACTTCCACTTTCACCCACACGTCGTAGGCATCGCTGCCCTGGCGTCGGGTGCCGGCCAGCACCTCCTGTTGCTGATCGCGATAGGCGGTGGCGGCGCCGCCGAGCGGGATCCATTCGCCGAGGCGGCCACTGGCCGAAGTGTCCAGGCCATGCACATCGATGACGCCGCCGCCGGCGGCGCTCAGGCGATCGGCGTACGGCGAGATGTCGAGGTGGACGTTGTCGCCGGCGACGCGCGGGGTGACGTAGAAGCCGGCGCCGACCGGCTGGTAGTCCAGCGACTGCTGCACCACTGCGCCGTAGGGTGTCAGCACCGCGCTCTGGCTCGGCAGCGGCACCACCTGGCCGGTGTTGATGAATGCCGGTGTGCCCTCGATGGCGGTGACGAAATGCGTGTTGGCTGCGTCCGCGCTGCCCTGCGTGCCGTAGTGCCGATAGCCGATGCTGCCGTCGCCATTACCGAGGTCGAGAGCGGCGCCGGGCGTGCCGGGTGGTGGCAGCCGGCCGCTCGCCACGCCGACTTCGCCGGCCTCGAGGCGCGCGGCCAGCGCATCGTTCTGCCACTGGTTCCGCGCCCCGATGTTCTGGCGCACGGTGATGCGCAACTGGCGCGCCGGGGTGTCGAGCGACGCCAGCACGCGCTTCAATTCGGCCAGGTTGGCCGGCGTGCTGCGCAGGATCAGGCGGTCGTTCATGCCGGTGACGGTGCCGCCCGGCAGCACCAGCTCGCGCAGCATCGGCAGCACCTCGCCGAGCAAGCGGTGCTGCAGCGGCACGATTTCCATCACCATGTCGTGGGCCGTGTCGTCGGCCGCGTGCGACGCGGCCGGCAGCACCCCCGCCACGACGGCGAGCAGGCCTGCGCTCAGGAGCCGGCGCACGCGGCCTGGCCCGCCGGGCTCACAGGTGCAGGCGCCGGAAGTTGGTGTCCGGCTGGGCGCGTTCCCACAGCTCGTCGACCCGGTCGCACAGCGCCAGCGCGCGGCGCCGGTCGGCGAAGCTGCCGCTGGCTTCGAAGCGGTCGGAGAACTGCCGGTGGACATAGCCCAGGTTATCGGCAATCAGGAGCGCCTCGTTGAAGTTCTTGTGCTGGGCGGCCGGCGCCCGGATGTGGACGAAGCTGGACAGGCGCGAAGCCAGTTCGAGCAGGCGATGGCCCTGCGTCACCAGCGGACGCGAGTCGACGATGAACAGGCGCACCCTGGCGTAGCGGCTGCCCAGCACCAGGTCCTTGACCGCGGTGGCGAAGGCATCGTTGTCGTAGAGCGCCGGATCGAGGTGCCGGCTGACGATGTCGAGCGTCCGCCTGGCCTGCTGCGCGAGCGCGAGGCTGAGTGCGGCGACCTGGTCACGCTGGTCGAGTTCGAGCGTGCCGGTGGTCTCGCCGAGCACGCCGGCAGGCAGGTCCGGCTCAGACATCGCGGGCCAGCTCCGCGGCGAGCCCGACATAGGTGGCCGGGGTCAGCGCCTTCAGGGTCGCGCGCGCCTCGGCCGGGATGGCCAGGCCGTCGATGAAGCGGTGCAGGGCAGCGCGGTCGATGTGGCGGCCGCGGGTCAGCGTTTTCAACTGCTCGTAGGAATCGGCAATGCCGTGCCGGCGCATCATGGTCTGCACCGGCTCGGCCAGCACTTCCCAGGCCTGCTCCAGATCGCGGGCGAGCGCCTGCGGATCGAGTTCGAGCTTGGCGATGCCGCGGGCCAGCGCGCGGTACGCGATCAGGGTGTAGCCGAGCGCCGCGCCGAGACTGCGCAGCACCGTCGAGTCGGTCAAATCGCGTTGCAGGCGCGAGATCGGCAGCTTGGTCGCGCAGTGTCCGAGCAACGCATTGGCCAGGCCCAGATTGCCCTCGGCGTTCTCGAAGTCGATCGGATTGACCTTGTGCGGCATGGTCGAAGAGCCGACCTCACCCTCGACCTGCTGTTGGCGGAAGTAGCCGAGCGAGACGTAGCTCCAGACATCGCGGCTGAAATCGAGCAGCACGGTGTTGACCCTGGCCGCCGCATCGCAGTACTCGGCGATGCAGTCGTGCGGCTCGATCTGGGTGGTGTGCGCATTGAAGTCGAGGCCGAGGCTGCCGACGAAAGCGGCGGCGAAGGCGCGCCAATCCAGTTCCGGACAGGCCACCACGTGCGCGTTGTAGTTGCCGACCGCACCGTTGATCTTGCCGAGCAGGCGCACTGCCTCGAAGCTCCGGCGCTGGCGGGCCAGGCGCGCGCACACGTTGGCGAGTTCCTTGCCCATGGTGGTCGGGGTGGCGGTCTGACCGTGGGTGCGCGCCAGCATCGGCTGCGCGGCATAGCGCTGCGCGAGCGCGCGCAGGGCGTCCTCGAGTTCGCGCAGCGCCGGGGCCAGCACGGTGGCGCGCGCCGCG
>CAYPJK010000459.1:0-2699 GCA_964411025.1 uncultured Nevskia sp. | reverse complement strand
CCCGGCAAGGTGGCATTGGTGCCTTCGCCCGAGCCGCCAACGGAAATCAGCCCGCCGTTGCCGCCGTCGCGGCTGCGCACGCCGTTGACGCCGAGACGGGCGCCGAAGTCACGCTGGAAGTTCGAGCGGGCGACGACGATGCGCGATTCGATCAGCACCTGCCGCACCGGAATGTCGAGCCGCTGCACCAGCGCCCGGATCTCGGCCAGCTTCTCGCGGGTTTCCAGCACCAGCAGCGTGTTGGTGCGCTCGTCGACGGTGACGCTGCCGCGCTCCGACAGCACCGAGTTGTCCTTCGACTTGACCAGCGTCGCCAGCTCGCTGGCCTTGGCGTAGTTGACCTGGATGATCTCCGAGCGCAGCGCGGCCAGCTGCACCTTCTGCTTCTCGTTCTCCAGCTCGGCCTTCTCGCGCTGGGCCAGTTCGTCGAGCGGGGCGACCAGGATCACGTTGCCGCTGGTGCGGCTGCCCAGGCCCTTGGTGCGCAGGATGATGTCCAGCGCCTGGTCCCAGGGCACGTTCTGCAGCCGCATCGCGATCTGGCCGGTGACCGAATCCGACACCACCATGTTGGTCTGGGCGACGTCGGCGATGATCTGAAGAAGCGAGCGGATGTCGATGCTCTGGAAGCTCAGGGAAATGCGCTCGCCGGTGTACTTCGGCTCCTGCCGGCGCCGTTCTTCGAGCTTTTCCGGCGCCACCGGCTGCAGTTCCAGCGTGAACACGTTGGCCGACTGGTAGGCGACCTGCTCGAAGTCGCCGGCGGCGATCGGCGTGACGGTGATCAGGCTGCCGATGCCGTCGCGGGCGGCGTCGATGAACTTCACCGGGGTGGCAAAGTCGAGCACGTCGAGACGGCGGGCCAGACGCTCCGGCAGCGAGGTGTCCTTGAAGCGGACCAGGATCTTGCCGCCTTCCTCGCGGACATCCACGGCGTTGCGAGCGTCGGCGAGGGTGATCAGCACCCGGCCTTCGCCTTTTTCGCCCCGGCGGAAATCGATGTCGGAAATCAGCCCCTGGCGCGGCGGCGCCACCGGCGCCACGGCAGCGGCCGCCGCCGGGGCCGGCGTGGCCGCCACTGGGCCAGCGGCCAGCGAGGCGCCCTGGCCGGCCAGTTCGATGAACACCTTGTTGCCGTCGACCCGCACCCGATGCGCGGTCAGCGCCGCCATCTCGACCACCACCCGCGAGCGGCCGCGCGCCTCGGCGGCCGAGATCGAGCGAACCTGGCCGATGTTGACCTTGCGGTAGCGCTCGGCCAGCGACAGCGCGGTGTCCGGCAGGTCGATCGACAGCCGGGCCGGCTTATCGATGCTGAACACCACCGGCTCCGGCGATGGCGCCGACAGGGTCAGCGTCAGCAGCACGCGGTCGCCGTCGAGTGCGACGAAATCCATTGTCTGCAGCGCACGCACCGGCTCGGCCCGCACCGGCAGCGCGGCAACCGCCAACAACAGCAGCGCGACCAGCCAGCCGGCGACAGCCAGCAGCCCGCGCCGGCCCGGCAGTCCGGCATTCGGCTGCGGTCCCCGGCCCGCGACGGTTCGAGTCGACATCGTAGTGCTCCAGGGCAACGCGCTTCGGAAGAAGAGGGCGGGACGGCAGGTCATGACAGGTTCATTCCGTTGTGGCCAGCGCCGCCGGGCGCTCGAGATAGCCGCCGAACCCGTCGGGAATGATCTCGGTAAGCCGGACTTCGGCTTCGCTGACCTTGTTGATCCGGCCGTAGTTCTGGCCCAGGTGATCGCCGATGGTGACCCGGTGGATCACCGAATCCGGGGCGCGGACCATCGCGTAGGTGCGGGCATTGAAGGTGACGACGCCGACCAGCCGCAGCGCGTCGAGCGGAAATTCCTCGAGAGGCTCGCGGCTGCGATTCACGTACGGACGCAGTGCCGTCAGCTCGACGGCGGCATTCGGCCGGCCTTCGCCGGACGAGGCCGCGAAGGGGTCACGGCGGTTCTCGCCGACGTAGGCGTAGGCCTCGTACGGTTTCATCTGCGGAATCGGGTCGATCTGCGTGCTCTTGCGCGCCTTGACTTCGGCGACCCAGGTTTCCAGATCGCGCATGTCGCGGCTGCAGCCGGACAGCAGCAAGGCCAGGCCCGCTGCGGCGAATGGCAGCCGCCGGCGGATCATGGCCGGCCCCGGCTGCGCGAGGCGCTGCGGCGCACCGGCTTGCCGTCCGCGCCGACCGCCGGCTGGGCGGCGATCTCGCTGTCGTCGAGGTAGCGATAGGTCTTGGCCAGCGCGCTCATCCGCAGGCTGCCGCGCGGCAGGCCCTGGCTGCCCTGGCCGGTCGCCGGCCGGATCTCCACCTCGTCGATGGTGACGATGCGCGGCAGCGCCGCGACACCACCGGCGAACGCGCCCATCTCGTGATAGCTGCCGGTGACGACGATCCGGTTCGGCACCTCCGCATAGAACTCGCTCCGCCAGCGGCTGGAACAGCTCCTCTTCAAGGCTGGAGGCGACGCGGGTCTGGGAGATGTCGTTGAGCAGGTTCTCGACTTCGGTCTTCGACGGCAGCTGGCGCAGCATCGCGCCGAAGTCCCGCTCCATGGTGTCCAGCTGCGCCTTGTAGGCGTCGAGCGCGGCGACCTTCTTCTGCTTGTTCTCGAACTCGCCGCGCAGCGTGGTTTCCCGGCTTTCCGCAGCTTGCAGCGTGTCGTACTCCGGCACGACCAGCGTCCAGATGC
>CAYPJK010000458.1:0-2704 GCA_964411025.1 uncultured Nevskia sp. | reverse complement strand
TCCGCGCATGCAGCTGCTTGGATACGGTGATCGAGTTGCCATTCAGGCTCATCACCATCGCCGTAACCATCGGCACCGCGAAGCCGTCCAGGCCCAGCGTGGCGGCAATCGGCATCGGCGCCAGCATCTGGCCGCCATCGAGTACGCCGGCGGCCACCTTGTCGCGCAACGCCGCCCAGGCGCGCTCGACGCTCAACTCCACTTCCAGGCCATGCTTCGCGAAGAAGCCATACGAGCGGGCCACCAGCAGCGGCGCGGCATCCACCAGCGGCAGCATGCCGAGGCGGATCCTGCATTTCTCCAGTCCATTGATCATCGTGGCGGCCTCCGTTCGCGCCTACAGCACATCCGACGCGGCCAGCAGCAGGCGCGCGTAGTCGCCGATGCGCTGCTTCCGGTCCATCGCCATCTTGCGGAGCATGCCGTAGGCCTCCTCCTCGTCGATCTTGCGGCGCTTCATCAGCAGGCCCTTGGCCTTCTCGATGTCGCGCTGGTCCGCCAGCCGGGCATTGGCGGCGAGCAGTTCGCGGCTCAACGCCTGATGCACTTCGAAGCGGGCGATGGCGACATCGAGCAGCGCGCTCAGTCGGGTCGGATGCAGGCCATCGACGACATAGGCGCTGACGCCGGCATGGACTGCGCGGTGCGCGGTCTCGGCGTCACTGCGCGCGGCGAACAGCACGATCGGCCGTGGCCGTTCGCGATTGATCTGGCCCAGCGACTCCAGCGTGTCGCGGCTCGGGGCATCGACATCGATGAAGATCACGACCGGCTGGTGCAAGGTCACGCCGGCCAGCAGGTCGGCCTGGGCATCCAGCCGGACGACGATGACGTGCCCTTCCGCCACCAGCGCCTGCTCCATCATCGCCAGACGCGTCTGGTCATCATCGACCAGCATCACTCGCAAACCTCGATTGGCGTGTTTCATCGCAGCTTTCGTGTCACCACCAGAGCGGTTCCGGATCGGCATGGCAGTTGGTCGCATGGCGGCCGCCGAATCGACCGTAGGGTCCTTCTCCACAGGCATCCTAGACATTGCAAGTTTGACTCCAGCAGCGGCGCCGGCCGCCGGCGAATCGGCGGCCGGCGCGTGAATCACGGCACCACCACCACCGAGCCGAACATCGTCGGATGGATGCCGCACTTGTACTCATAGGTCCCGGCTGCCGCGTAGCTGCGGCTATAGGTCTCCGCTGCTTTCACCTTGATGTTGCTGCCGTCGAACGTCACCGTGTGGGTGACGCGATCGGTGTTGGTCCAGGTCACCGTTCCGCCGGCCTTCACCGTCACCACCTTCGGCGAATACTCGTAATCGACGATCGACACCGCCGCCGCGCTGCTGACGGCCGCAGCCGGTGCAGCGGCAGGTGCGGCGGCCGGTGCCGGCTCGGCAGGCACCGATTCCATGTGGCCGGTTTCCGGCGGCAGGCGATCCTCGACCGGCGGCGTCACCACTTCGTCGGGCTTGCCGGCCTGTTCGCTGACCACGCCGCCGGCGGCCGGATCGGCATCGGTCACCGTCAGTTCGACGCGGCGGTTCAGCGCCCGGCCCTCGTCGGTGTCGTTGCTGGCGATCGCGACGATCTTGCCGTAGCCGTTCGACGTCATCCGCTCCGGCGCCACGCCGTGTTCGGCGAGATAGGTCTTCACCGACGCTGCGCGTCGATCCGAAAGCTTCTTGTTGAAGGCGACCGAACCCTTGGCGTCGGTATGGCCGCCGATCTCCACCTTGATGTCCGGCCGGCGCGCGAGTGCCGCGGCCACCTGGTCGAGGATCACCTTGGCATTGACCGTCAGCACCGCCTGGTCGAACTCGAAGTTCACGCCGCGCAACACGATGTTGTCGCCCTTCTTGCAGCCATCAAGCGACACCTGCGTGCCGGCATCGGCCCCGGTGCAGGGCGGCGGCGGCGGTGGTGGGGCCGGCGGTGGCGGCGGCGGAATTGCGGCTTCCTCCTGCGGCGGCGGAGGCGGCGGCGGCACGTAGACCGGCTTCGGCGGATTGCTGCCGAACGGAACGCGCAGGCCGACGTTGATCATCGGTTCGTGGTGCTCGAACTGCTCGTTGCGCACCAGGCCCTCGGCGCGCAGCCCGAAGCCGCCGAACATCAGCTCGTAACCGGCGCCGTAGTGGTACAGCGTCTTTTCGCTGCCCTGGACATCGCCATGGATGTACAGGCCGCTGCCGCCCGGCGCGCGGAACAGGAATACGTTGACGCCGAAGCCGCCGGCACCGAGCTTGGAATCGCTCGCGCCGTTCTTGCCCGGGAAGTTGATGAAGCTGCCGCGCAGTTCGAAGTCGATCAGCGCGCCGAGATGCGCACCCAGCGCCAGCGTGCCGCCGATGCCGTTCTTAGTGCCGCGGCCGTCATCGGACAGCACGTACGAGCCCATCGGGGCGATGTAGAACGGCGGGATGTCGTCGGCGCGGACCACTGCGCTCGCTAGCGGGCTCAGCAGCGAAGTCGCGATCACAGCCGGGATCAGGCGACGCTTCAAGGGTTTCATAAGGCTCCGGAGTGCTTGATCTGAAAAAAGGCAAAAAAAAATCCACGCGCGGAGAGACAGCTCACTCTCCAGGCGTGGACTTCGTAGTCCGATGATCAGGCGTCGTTGGCCGATCGAAACTGTCAGCTACCGCGAACAGCTGTTTCGATTTAAGCAACGGACGTGCCAGATACCCGGTTCAGCCCACGGCGCAGGC
>CAYPJK010000457.1:0-2709 GCA_964411025.1 uncultured Nevskia sp. | reverse complement strand
GCGGTTGATCAACGCGTTGATGCCGGGATCCACCGCTTCATCGATCGCACCGCAGCGGGTGCACAGGAAGTGAATGCCGTCGTGAACCGTGCCCGGCCTGCTGCAGGCACGATAGGCATTGGTGCTGGCGATGCGGTGCACCAGCCCGTGCTGGGTGAGCTGGGCAAGCGTGCGATAGATGGTCTGCGGATAGATGCGCTGGGCCACCTGCGGCTGCAGCGTGTCGATCAATTCGTACGCGGTGCGCGCCTGCGGCGACGCCTGCAGCCGGGCGTAGGCCTGGCGCGCGAGGTCCGGCAGCTCGGCCAGCAGCGCGGCGTCGGCCGGGTGGCCGGGGCAGCAGTTCGACACCGCAACCGCGCCGGCTGCGGCACCCTCCCCGCGCGCCGGTTTCATTCGGCCAAGGGTCGGGGCGACGGACGCGGCGGGCGTGACGGGTTTCGCGGCTCTGGGCATGGCAGATGACGGCGGCAGAAGGCCGACAGTGTCGCATCGCGTCCGCTTCGGCGTCCTGCCGGCTCTCAGGCAGCCGCATCTTCTTCGGCGGCCGGAGCCGAGGCCAGCGACCATGCCGGGAACGGGTCCGGCAGCACCTGCCAGCCCTGCGGCCCGAGCGCCATCTCGCAGTCGTCGAGCAGGCACCGATCCAGACGGCGGCGCAGCGCAGCTTCGTTGATGTCGATGCCGATGAACACCAATTCCTGCCGCCGGTCGCCGAACTGCGGATGCCAGTCGCGCATCATCGATGCGCGCATTTCAGCATCGTCCGGCAGCGCCGCCAGCGGGCTCGCCCACCAGAACCCAGCCGCCTGATGCTGCAGCGCCGCACCGGCCTGATGCAGTTCGCCGGCCCAATCCATGCGCGTCGCCAGCCAGAAATAGCCCTTGGCCCGCAGCACGCCTTCCCAGTCGCTGTTCAGGAACTGCATGAAGCGTTCCGGGTGCAGCGGCCGCCGGACCCGCCAGACGAAGCTGCCGATGCCGTAGGCCTCGGACTCCGGCACATGCTCGCCCGCCAGTTCGCGCGCCCAGCGCGGGTTGCGTTCGGCCGCTTCGAAATCGAAGCGGCCGGTGGCGAAGATGTCGGTCATCGGCACCTGGCCGTGATCCGCCGGCACGATCACGGCGCCCGGATTCAGCGCCCGCACCACCGCAATCACGTCACGCCTCCGCGCCTCGCTGACCTCGGAAAACTTGTTGATGACGATGGTGTCGGCGAACTCGATCTGGTCGGTCAGCAGGTCGACCAGCGTGCGCTGGTCGTCGTCGCCTGCGGTGTCGCCGCGATCGCGGAGGAAATCGGTGGACACATAGTCGCGCAGCAGGTTCACCGCATCGACGACCGTGACCATGGTGTCGAGCCGGGCGACGTCGGCAAGCGAGAAGCCGGCCGCGTCGCGAACCCGGAACGTCGCGGCGACCGGCAGCGGTTCGGAGATGCCGGTCGACTCGATCAGCAGGTAGTCGTAGCGGCCCTCGGCGGCAAGGCGCGCGACTTCGCGCATCAGGTCCTCGCGCAGCGTGCAGCAGATGCAGCCGTTGGAGAACTCGACCAGGGCTTCCTCGGTCCGGCTGAGCGCCGCATCCCCGTTGCGGATCAGCGCGCCGTCGATGTTGACCTCGCTCATGTCGTTGACGATCACCGCGACGCGGCGGCCTTCGCGGTTGCGCAGCACGTGATTCAGCAGCGTGGTCTTGCCGGCACCAAGAAAGCCGGACAGCACGGTCACCGGCAGTGGAGATCGCAGTGCAACCGGGTGGGAAACGGGCGCAGTCATGGCGGCAGCAATCCTATGATGAGATGGGATTAGTTTTGTTATATCATAACATTTGTTCGCCGCATCTTGCCTCGACCACACCCGCGTGCCGCTGTCCGCCGCCGATTCCGGACGGCCGCACCTGCTGGCCGATATGGCGCCCCGCCCTGCCTTCCGCCCATTCCGCACCCGTGCCCCCTCGCCTGTCCCTGACCGCCATCCGCCACCGGCCGCCCGGCGCCGGCGAGATCCTGCTCGACGCCCTGCAGCTCGCGGCCGGCGAGGCCTGCCTGCTGCTCGGTCCGTCCGGCAGCGGCAAGTCCACCTTGCTGGCGATCGCCGCCGGCCTGCTGGCGCCGCAACACGGCGAGGTCGCGATCGATGGCCAGCCGCTGGCAGCGCTGTCGCCGGTCGCCAGCGACGCCTGGCGCGGCCGCCGGATCGGCATCGTGTTCCAGCACCTGCATCTGGTGCCGTCTCTGACCGTCGCGGCACAGCTCGGCGCCGCGCGCCACTTCGCCGGCCTGGCGCCCGATCCGCAGGCGATCGTGGCAACGCTGGCGGCGCTCGATCTCGGCCACCTCGCTGGCCAGCGGCCGGCTGCCCTCAGCGGCGGCGAAGCGCAGCGGGTTGCCATCGCCCGGGCGGTGGTCAACAGGCCGGGGCTGATCCTCGCCGATGAGCCGACCGCGCACCTCGACGACGACAACGCCACCCGGGTGCTCGACCTGCTGCTCGCGCAGGCGGCACGCTGCCAGGCGACGCTGCTGATCGCCACGCACGACCAGCGCGCGCGGGCGCGCATCGAACGTCAGCAGCGGCTGCCGAAGCTCGGCGGAATGCAGCCATGACCCTGCTCGGCCTGGCGCTCGCCGACCTGCGTCACCGCCGATACGTGCAGGCGCTGCACGTGCTGCTGATGGCGTCCGGACTGGCGCTGCTCGTGCTGCTG
>CAYPJK010000456.1:0-2711 GCA_964411025.1 uncultured Nevskia sp. | reverse complement strand
CGGACGCCCGTACGATCGCGGCTACCGGCAGGGCTACCGCGATGGCCGCCGCGACGATCGTCGTGACGACCGCCGCTGGCATGACGACGGTCATCGCCATCGCCACTGAGGTTCGCCCCAAGCGCGCCGCCGGTGTCGAAAGCCCTGTGGCATCCTTGATCGTCCCCGCAACCGCCGAGCATCGATGAACATGGTCCGCCGTCTGCTGCTGTGCTGCGTCCTCGGCCTTGCCGCCTGCTCGTCGAAGGTCACGACCGAAAACTACGACAAGATCAGCGCCGGCATGAGTCGGGACGAGGTGCATGCCATCCTCGGCAAGCCGGACGACAGCCGCGCTACCGATGTTGGCGGCGTGCTGAGCCTGAGCAAGGAAACCTGGACCGCCGGCGACAAGACGCTGACCGTCACCTATGGCAACGACAAGGTGGCGCTGAAGTCGTTCAACTAGGCTCGGCAGCCATGCGTGTGCTCGATGCCGTCACCGCCGTGCTGGTCTGCGACGGCGAGATTTTCCTGACCCGCCGCCAGCCGCATCTGACGGCATTCCCCGGTTTCAGCGCCTTCCCCGGCGGCAAGGTCGACGCCAGCGATGCGCCGCACCCGCTCGGCCATCCGCTGCTGACCGGACTGGACGCACGGCTGCTCACCGCGCTGGCCCGCGAGCTGCGCGAGGAACTGGCCTTCGATTTCGATGCCGCGCTCGCCGCCGACGACGTCCGTGCGGTCAGCCTGCTCGGCACGGCGATCTCGCCGCCGATCATCTCGGTGCGCTTCAACACCCGCTTCTTCCGCATCGACCTGCGCCGCAAGCCGGCCTTCACGCTCGACCCCGGCGAGCTTTCCGGCGGCGAGTGGGCCAGCGCCGCCGACTGGATGCACCGCTACCGGCAGGGCGCGCTGCTGCTGGCGCCGCCGACCCACGACGTGCTGGCGGCCTTGGTCGCCCAACCGAACAGCCGGAGGGTCCACCAGCTGGGCGACTACGATCAATTCGACGGCACGCCGGAAATCGAACCGCTGCACGGCGTCTTCCAGTTGCCGATCCCGTCGAACACGCTGCCGCCGGCTGATCGCACCAACGCCTTCATCATCGGTGATGCCGGCGCGGCGCGGCTGATCGTCGACCCCTCGCCTGCCAACCGCGCGGAGTTCGACAGGCTGTGCGCGCATCTGGTGGGCCGTGGCATCAGCGAGGTGTTCATCACCCACCATCATCCCGATCACCGCCAGTTCGCCAACGAACTGGCCCGCCATCTCGGCGTGCCGATCGCGATGAGCGCCGATACCCGCATGCGCATCCTGCAACGCCAGCCGGGCTGGCTCGACGGTCTGACCGTCCGCACCCGTGTCGATGGCGACATCGTCACCGCCTGGCTCGGTCATCCGGTGCGGGTGATCGCCGTGCCCGGCCACGACGAGGGCCAGCTGGCGCTGATGCCGGACAACCGCGCCTGGTGCATCGTCGGCGACCTGATCCAGGGCGTCGGCACCGTGGTGATCGCCGCGCCGGAAGGCGACATGGCGAAGTATTTCGCGACGCTCGAGAAAGTCATCGCGCTGCAGCCGCAGGTGATCTGGCCCTCGCATGGCTCCGCACTCGGCGGCACCTACTACCTGGAACAGACGCTCAAGCACCGGCGGCTGCGCGAGGCGCAGGTGAAGGCACTGAGCGAAACCGGCCAGTCGGTCGACGCCATGCTGGCGACGATGTACCCGGACACCGATCCCCGGCTGCTGCCGCTGGCGCGGATGAACATCGACAGCCACCTGGCCAAGCTGCGGGCCGAAGGCGCGCTGCCGGCCTGAGCTCGCGCAGTCGCCTGCGCGGCAGCAACGAAAGAGGCGGCGCCGTCGAAGCAGCGCCGCCTCCGTGAAGGGGCCCGGATCTGCGCTCCGGACCCCGCCTGCCTCGCCGCTCAGATCTTCTCGAAGCGGTCCAGCGTCATCACCTTGGTCCAGGCAGCGACGAAGTCACGGACGAACTGCTCCTTGCCGTCGGCCGCGCCGTACACCTCGGCGACGGCACGCAGCTCGGCGCTAGAGCCGAACGCCAGATCGACCGGCGTCGCTGTCCACTTCAGCTTGCCGCTGGCGCGGTCGACCCCTTCATAGACGCCTTCCGTCTTCGTCGACTTCACCCACTTGGTGTCCATGCCGAGCAGGTTGACGAAGAAGTCGTTGCTGAGCACGCCCGGCTTGTCGGTGAACACGCCGTGCTTGCTGCCGCCGGCGTTGGCATCCAGCACCCGCAGGCCACCGACCAGCGCGGTCATTTCCGGCACCGTCAGCGTCAGCAGGCTGGCCTTGTCGACCAGCATCTCAGCCGGTGAGCGGCCCGCCGCAGTGCTGTAGTAGTTGCGGAAGCCATCGGCCTTCGGCTCGAGCACGGCGAACGAGACGACGTCGGTCTTGTCCTGGGTTGCGTCCATGCGGCCCGGCGTGAACGGCACCGCGACCGGATGGCCCGCCTTCTTCGCAGCGTCCTCGATCGCGGCCGTGCCGCCCAGCACGATCAGATCCGCCATCGACACCTTCTTGCCGCCCGCTGCCGACTTGTTGAAGTCCTTCTGGATGCCTTCGAGCTTGGCCAGCACCTTCTTCAGCTCGGCCGGATCGTTGGCCGCCCAGTCCTTCTGCGGCGCCAGCCGGATGCGCGCGCCGTTGGCGCCGCCCCGGTAGTCGGTACCGCGGAAGCTCGCCGCCGAACCCCA
>CAYPJK010000455.1:0-2721 GCA_964411025.1 uncultured Nevskia sp. | reverse complement strand
CGCGACCGGCGCTTCGAGAGCGACAACCTCCCGCTCCTCACCCGCAACGGGATCACGGACGGTCCCGTCTCCGAGTGGTTCCGCCGCATCATGCTGAACGCCGGGCCCGAACGGCACGCTCGCCTGCGGGGTCGCGGGGTCAGTCGACCGGTGGCAGTGCGTACGCCGAGTAGGCGTGCGTGAGTCGGCGTTCGTACACCGGGTCGAACAGTTCACAGGCGAAATCCCGCGCCGGGCGGATGCCGCCGAGTGCCGGCAGGGTGCCGCAGAACATCACGCTGCCGGGGCCGAGGGCGGCGCCGGCCTCACGCGCGGCGACCACCAGATCGGCCGGCGCCAGCAGTTCGCTCACGGCGCCTTCCTGGTACAGCTCGCGGGCCGTGCCGGTGCCGATCCAGGAGCGCAGGACGAGCCGGTCCCAATGCGGCTGCACCTCCGGCCAGGCCCACAATGCCGGAGCCAGCGGTTTGTCGCACATCTGCTTGGCGGTCGTGATGTCGTAGCGCTCGACCCGCCGGTCGGTGTGGTCGGAACCGACCCCGACGAACAGCTCGCCGGCGTCGTTCACGACCACGAACTCGACCTCGCCACTGCTCTCCCCGCCGCACACTTCGATGGCTGCGGCAGCGGTCAGGCGCGTGCTGGCAACCCGGTAGAACAGCGGCGTGCGCAGCGGCGGCGCCACGCCGAGTTCGGCCAGCTCGGCGATGTGCGCGTTCATCCTGGCGCGATCACGGCCGGTCCAACCGGCGATGACGGTCTCGCCCACCAGCACCGTGCGCCGCTCGCTGCGGCCACGGTAGTGGACGTCGAACGTCAAACTGCGGCCGTGCGCTGCGCTCATGCCGCCGGATCGTAGTAATGCACTTCGAGCAGCAGGCAGCCGCCGGCCGACTTGAACGGGCCGTGCGGCGTGCCCGGTGGCCGGCAGGCATAGGTGTGCGGCGCGAAAGCCTCACCACCCCGACCACTGGCGTCGTTGCCGACGATCAGATCTCCGGACAACAGGTAGACCTCCTCCCAGTACTCGTGCACGAACGGCAGCGTGGTGTAGACGCCGGCCGCGAAGCGTAACAGCCGGGTACGATTGCCGCGGCGCCGCTCCTCGTCGAGCACGCCGGCCAGGATCTTGTGTTCGATCCCGGCTGGATAGCCCGGCGGCACCGACCAGCCCGCGGCGAGGTCGAGCGCGTGGAATTCCAGGTGTTCCTTTTCGATCGTCATGGCTGCGGTTCCTGCTCGTTCGCGGCGGCACTGCGCCGGGCGAGTTCGGTCTCCAACGCGTAACTGTCGAGGACGCGGTCGACCAGCGCGCAAGCGCCGTCCCAGTCGCGCGTACGGTAGGCATGCGCCTTGGTCACCATGCTGGCGCCGGCGTAGAACATCTCGTACTGGGTGTGGCGCGAGGCGAACTCCGAGCCGAGCGCATCCCAGGCCAGCTTGAAGAACTTGACCCGATCATTGGCGCCGACCCGCGGCGAGGCCTGGGTGCGGCCGATCAAGTCGGCCAGCAGCGGATCGGCGAAGTCGTCGATGCTGGACGGCAGCATGATGAGCGCACCGCCGGCGAGATCGCGAATCTTCGTGATCAGTTCCGGATACATGCGCTGAGTGAGCACCTGCGCGGCGTACAGCGTGTGCCGATCCGGCACGAAATAGGCGCCGTACTGGTGGCCGGCCACCTCCATCGCCTTGACCAGGGCTTCGACCATCGCCACCTCGGCGGCCAACTCGCCCAGCCGCTCGCGCACGGCCGGCAGGGCCACGATGCCATTGACCTCGGCGATGCGGTGCGCGATGCCGAGCAGGAAGCGCAGCTTGACCGTCAGGCGGATCTGGCACTGGTAATTCTGGTACACGTGCGCCGGGGTGTCGTGGAACTGCCGCTGACACATCGCCGGATCGCGGTCGACGAACACCCGCTCCCACGGCACCTTGACGTCGTCGAAGTAGAGCACCGCATCGTTCTCGTCGAAGCGGCTGGCCAGCGGGTTGTCGAACAGCGAGGGTGCGGCGGCCTCGTAGGACTTGCGCGACAGCAGGCTCAGACCCGCCGCATTGAGCGGCACGCAGAATGACAGCGCATAGCGCTCGTCGTCCGCCGTCAGCGGCTGGATGCAGGTGACCAGCACTTCGTTGGCCATGATCGCGCTGGTGCCGAGCATCTTCGAGCCGCGCACGGTCAGCCCGGCGGCATCCTCGTCGACCACGCCGACGGTCAGGAACTCGTCGGCCTGGGCGTGGGCCGGTTTGGAGCGGTCGGCCTGCGGATTGATGATCACGTAGGTCAGGAACAGGTCGTGCGCGCGGGCATAGTGAAAGTAGTCGTGGAGCGCCGCGGCCCGGCGCCGATCGTAGGCCTCGAACACCTCCAGGCCCATGTACATGCCACCGAGGCAGGAGGCCACGTGGTCGGGCGAACGGCCCAGGAATCCGTAATGTGTCTCGGCCCACGACTCGAGCGCCTGACGGCGCTCGACCAGCTCGGCATGACAGGTCGGCAACTGCCAGCAGCGGCTGACCGCGCTGCTCATGCCCGGCGGGACGAAACTCATCCGGGCGCCCACGTCGCCGGCCAGGGCGTCGTAGAGGCCGGCTGCGCTGTGCACGGCATTGCGAAACGCTCGATCGCTGGTCACGTCGTCGACCCGGCGGCCATCGAGATAGACCCGCCGGCCGTCGCGCAGCGAGGCCAGGTGGCGCCGGCCGTCGCGTGCCGTC
>CAYPJK010000454.1:0-2738 GCA_964411025.1 uncultured Nevskia sp. | reverse complement strand
GCCGCGAACGAGGTGCCGGACACCGGCTGGCCGCCGAAGCTGCCGGCGCTGCTGGCGCTGTTCGTGCCCGGCGCCGCGAGGCGGATGTACGGGCCCCGGTTGGCGCGCCGGTAGACCTGATCACGGCCGTCGATCGCGGTGACCGCGACCACGCCCGGATAGGCCGCCGGGTAGACCGGCGGTGCCGCCGGGCCACCGTTGCCGGCGGCCGCCACGATGACGATGCCGGCCGCCAGCGCCCGCCGCACCATCAGGCCCATCACCGGGTTGTCCGGCCCTTCGATGGAGATGTTGATGACTTCGGCGCGCTCGTCGATCAGCCAGGCGATTGCCCCGGCAATCGCATCGGCCGGCGCCACCAGCCGCTGGTCGGCGTCGGCACCGAAGACGTCGGCCAGCGCCAGCCGGGCACCGCCGGCCGCGGCGATCTCGGCCACCAGCGTGCCGTGGCCGCGGGGCAGGTAGTCGCTGCCGACAAAACTGCGGCTGCGGCTGACGGCGGCCGCGATCGGCGCGGCGCCCAGATCGGCACCGGTGTCGATGATGCCGACGCTGAACGGCCGGCCGTTGCCCGCCGCCGGCTTGAGCGCTGGCGCCACCGGCCGCGCGGCGTCGCGGCCGGCATCGACCTGCGAGGGCCGGAACACGTGGTTCGGCGCGAACAGGCCCTGCGGCGCGATGCCCTGCAGCTGGCGCAGCGCCTGCTCCACCGACTGCCCGGCGCGCAGCTGCACGCGGGCGATGGTTTCGTCGTGGCCCGGTACCGGCCGCTCCGAACGCAGGCGGTAGCCGGCGGCCTGCACGCGGGCCACGGCGGCGCTGCGATCGATCATCAGCACCTCGCCGGCGATCCGCTCGCGACCGTCCAGGCCGTGCTCCACCGCCAGCGGCTCGCCGCTGCGCAGGCGGTCATCGGCCACCAGATCGATGCGGTCGTGCTCGGCGTCCTTGGCCTCGTCCTCGGCGGCGTCGGCGGCATCCTTGGCGGCGTCTTCGGCTTCCTTGGCCGCTTCCTTGGCGGCGTCGGCGGCCTGCTTGTCGGCCTCCTCGGTGCGCTTTGCCTGGGCCTTGTCGGCGTCGGCCTTGGCCTTGGCGGCATCGGTCTCGCCCCCGCCGCCGCTACTGCTGCTGCGGCTGGTGGCCGATCCGGACGCGGTCGGCGTCGTGCCACCGCCGTCACTGCCACCGCCACCGCTGCTGCGGTCACGGTCGCCGCCGCCGCTGTCCTTGCCGCTGCTGCGGGCGGCGTCGCGCGCTTCACGATCGGCTTCGCGGCTGCGCTCGCGATCGGCCCGGTCGCGGGCCTCGCGGGCGTCGCGCTGGGTGCGCGATTCCCGCACTTCGCGGACCTCGCCACTGTCGCGCGCGACCGCCGACGGGCAGGCCAGCAGCGGACAGAGCGCAAAAGCCAGCAGCAGCCTGGCGCGGCGGGCGGGAATGGGGAAGGCGGAATGGCTCATGGTGCAGCGCTCCGGCTGCCGGGATCAGGCATCCCGGGAATAATCGCCGCCGACAATCGTTGTCGGGGACAGGAACAGGTGAGGCGGATGCCGGATTTCAGGCGCGAACTGGTGGCACGGTTACCGCGGATGCGCCGCTTCGCGCTGACGCTGTGCCACGCGCCGCACGATGCCGAGGATCTCGTGCAGATGGCGGTCGAGCGGGCGCTGCGCCACGAGGCATCGTGGGAACCGGGCACCTCGCTGGACAGCTGGCTGTACCGGATCCTGCAGAACCTGTGGCGCGATGAACTGCGCGCCCACCGGCGCAAGGCGGAACCGCTGGACGAGGTCACTGAAGTGATGGGCGAGGATGGACGCGAGGTCACGCTGAACGCGCTGCAATGGGCCGAAGCCCGTGCCGCGCTGCAGACGCTGCCGGAGGAGCAGCGCGCGGTGCTGACCCTGGTGGTGCTCGACGGCCTGTCGTACCAGGACGCCGCCACCGCGCTGGACGTGCCGATTGGCACGGTGATGAGCCGGCTGTCGCGGGCCCGCGCCCGCATGGCCACGCTGCTGGGCGCCGAACCGGCACTGCGCAAGGCGACCTGACGATCACGAGGAACAACGAGGCCATGGAACTGAACGACGAACTGCTGTGCGCCTATCTCGACGGCGAGCTGGCCGAGGCCGAGCGTGCCGCATTCGAAGCCGCGCTGGCTGCCGATCCCGGCGCCCGCCTGCGGCTGGAACGCCTGCGCGAAGCGGACCGGCAGCTGAAGGCGGCCTACCCGCTGACGCCGACCGCCGACAACGATCCGCTGGCGGCGGCGATCCTGGCGCACAAGCCCGGCCAGCCGTTCCGGATGCCGCCGCGCGCCGAGGTTCACGCGCTGAACCCGACCCAGCGGCCGATGCGCACGGCCCGCTGGTTCCAGCGGCCGGTCTGGCGCGGTGCGCTGGCGGCTTCGCTGGCAGCGGCGATCGTCGGCCTGGTGGTCGTCAACCGCGCCGGCCATGACCAGCCGGGCGGCGAGGCCGCGCGGCTCGCGGCCCTCGATGTCACGCCCAGCGGCGTGGAAGCCCGCGACGGCGACACCGTGATCCGGCCGGTGCTCAGCTTCCGCGCCGACGACGGCCGCTGGTGCCGCGTGTTCGAACAGGACCACGGCGCCCGCGAAGGCCTGGCCTGCCGCGATGACGGCGGCTGGCAGCTGCTGGCGCTGGAAGCCGGCGACGGCGGCGCGCCCGGCGAGCTGCGGCCGGCCGGCAGCAACGCGGCGATCGACCAGCTGATGA
>CAYPJK010000453.1:896-2739 GCA_964411025.1 uncultured Nevskia sp. | reverse complement strand
CGCCAGCGCGGGGTTCCCACCTGCCGCCGGCATCTGGGGTCACGCCACGGCGCGGATCGGCCTCACGAATGGTGCAGCGGCCGTCCTTCGTAGGAGCGCGGGTCTTCGGACGGCTCCAGGTGGGTGCTGACGATCAGCCGCTCGAACTGCTCCGCCAGCGCCGCCTCGATCTGCTCGATCAGGTCGTGGCCGCGCTGCACGGTCCAGCGGCCGGGCACCAGCACGTGGAAATCGGCGAAGTGCAGCGCGGCGGCGCGGCGTGTGCGGATCGCGTGGAAGTCCACCTCGCCGTCAACCCGGAAGCGGTCGAGCACGGCCAGCAGCCGGGCCTGCTCGTCGGCCGGCCAGGCGCTGTCCATCAGTCCGTGTGCGGCTTCGCTGATCAGCTTGAAGCCCTCGAACAGCACATGGGCGGCGACCAGCAGCGCGATCGCCGCATCCATCCACAGCCAGCCGCTGAGCACCACGATGGCCAGACCGACCAGCACGCCGACGGTGGTCCAGACGTCGGTCATCAGATGGCGGCCATCGGCGACCAAGGTCACCGAGTGCAGGCGGCGGCCGGCCCGCAGCAGCATCTGGGCAACGACCAGATTGATCAGGCTGGCCAGCACCGCGATGCCAAGGCCGAGCCCCGGCGCTTCGATCGGCTGCGGATCGGTCAGCCGGGGAATCGCCTCGACGGCGATCATCGCCGCCGCCGCGAAGATCAGCATGCCCTCGAAGCCGGAGGAGAAGTACTCGGCCTTGCCGTGGCCGTAGGCATGGGCGGCGTCCGGCGGCTGCAGCGCGATGCGCAGCATCGTGAACGCCATCAGCGCGCCGCCGACGTTGGTCAGGGTTTCCAGGGCATCCGACAGCAGGCCGACCGAGCCGCTGACCTTCCAGGCCGCAAGCTTCAGCCCCAGCACGACGACGGCGGTGGCAATCGACAGGCTCGCATACCGCAGCGGCGAGGCACTCATGCCGGTACACCGACCACACCCGCCTCGCGCAGGAAAGCCGCCTGCGTTTCCAGCAATCCCTGCGGCCGCAGCAGGCGCAGGCCTTCGACCCGCGCCGCCAGCCGCCGGCCGTTGGCGAAATCGCGGAAGAAGCGGGTCGCCGACAAGGCCGCGTCGGTCATCACGGCGTCGCGCAGGTCGGCACCGGCGAAGCTCGCGCCTTCCAGATCGGCACCGGTGAAGTCGGCACCGCGCAGGTCCGCACCTTCGCAATTGCTGAGGCTCAGGTTGGCCCCGCGCAGGCGGACACCCGCGAGTCGGGCGTTGCGCAGCGAGCAGGCCTTGGCCTGGATGCCGGACAGGTCGACGGTCTTCGGCTGCCAGCCACCCAGCCGGGCCTTGAGCAGTACGCGACCGCGCCAGGCGGAAAAATCGGTGGCCGCACGAAACGCCGCCACGTCTTCGGGGCGGCTCACGCGGCGGGCGTCGAAACGCGCTTCCATCAGGTAATCCGCTCCATTGTCGTAGCCACTTTCGCGTTCCCAGTAGCCCGGCTGATCGTGCTGCAGCAGCTCGATCTTCGCCAGCCATTTCAGGCTCTTGTAGAAATACCGGCCGGGCGTGACGGTGCGCAGCGGCCCGCCGTGCTCGACGCTCAGCGGCTGGCCGTCGATCTCGGTGACCAGCCAGGTGTCGGCCACGGCCAGTGCCAGCGGCAGCGAGGTGTCGTGACGGCGCGTGCTGTGCGCCACGAAGCGCACGAACGCCGCCTCCGGCTGCACGCCGGCCGGCGCCAGGATCGTCGCCAGCGGCCAGCCCCGCAGCGTGATCGAGCGCCGCGACCCGCCGGTCACGCAGTGGAGGGCCGCGCGACGCTCGGCCTGCGGCTGCTGCCGCAG
>CAYPJK010000453.1:0-886 GCA_964411025.1 uncultured Nevskia sp. | reverse complement strand
CGCTGCTGGGCCTAGGTGCGCCACAGCGGCCGATCGACGCAGCCCGCGATCTCGATCGCCACATCGTCCTCGCCGTAGCCGGGCGCGCGCTGCGCTTCGCCGACCACCGGGAAACGGTCGGTCAGCGTCTGGCCGGGCGGCAGCTGGAATTCGGGGTCGGGCGACATCGCCGCGCAGTATCGCCGGCCGGCGCCGCGGCTGTCCCGGAGCCATCCGGTACCATGCGCCCGCCATCCCATCCCGCGCGCCCCGATGAAAACCCTCGGCATCGTCATGGACCCGATCGGGTCGATCAAACCGTACAAGGACACGACGCTGGCGCTGATGCTGGCGGCGCAGAAGCGCGGCTGGGCGCTGCGCTACCTCGAACAGGGCGATCTCTGGCTGCGCGACGGCGTCGCCTACGGCCGTACCCGGCCGGTCACCGTGTTCGACGACCGCAAGCACTGGTTCGACTTCGGCGGCGAGCCGGAGATCATCAAGCTCGGCAGCCTCGACGCGATCCTGATGCGCAAGGACCCGCCGTTCGACATGGAATTCGTCGCCTCCACCTACATGCTGGAGCGCGCCGAGGCGCAGGGCGCGCTGGTGGTCAACCGGCCGGCGTCCTTGCGCGACTGCAACGAGAAGGCGTTCACCGCCTGGTTCCCGGAACTGTGCCCGCCGACGCTGTTCTCGCGCGACGAACGCACGCTGCGCGCCTTTCATGCCGAACATCGCGATGTCATCTACAAGCCGCTCGACGGCATGGGTGGCAGCGGCATCTTCCGGGTTGGCGGCGATGGCCTGAACCTCGGCAGCGTCATCGAGCAGCTGTCGGACAACGGCCGCCGCACCATCGTTGCCCAGCGCTACCTGCCGGCGATCGTCGACGGCGACACCCGCG
>CAYPJK010000452.1:0-2740 GCA_964411025.1 uncultured Nevskia sp. | reverse complement strand
GGCACTGCTGCTGGCGCTGGTCTGCGCTTACAAGTTTGGCGATTCGATGACGGCATCGCTGATCGGGCCGATGCTCAAGGACGCGCACTGGCCGACCGCCGAGATCGCCCTCGTCAAGGGCACGCTGGGCTCGATCGTCGGCCTGCTGGGCGCGGCTGCCGGGGGTGGGCTGGCCTTCCGGCTCGGGCGCCGGCGGGCGCTGCTCGGCTGCGGCATCGCCCAGGCGCTGAGCCTGCTGCTGTACGTCGCTGCCGCCGTCCTGCCGGCCGACCGGCCGCTGGTCTGGTCAGCCTGCGTCGCCGAGCATCTGTTCGGCGGCATGGCGACGGTGGCGCTGTTCACGCTGATGATGGATGCCTCCGATCCCGAACATGCCGGCACCGACTACACATTGTTGGCCTGCGCGGTGGTGGTCGCCCAGGGCTTGGCGGCCTTCGTGGCGGCCACGCTCGGCGATGCCTTCGGCTACCTGCCGGCGCTGGCTGCCGGTTTCGGGCTGGCAGTGGCCGGCTGCGCGGCACTGGTCGTCGCGCTGGATGCCGGCCAAGGGCCGCGACGGCTGGACGCCGTGTGGCGGCGGCCCGCCGCCGCCGCCCGTGCTGCATGATCCTGCTTCCTGTCCGCCCGACTGCCGAGACCTGATGCCATGCAACACCTGCTCGAACTCGGCGCCCGCGCCGGCCAGCTGCTGACCGCCCGGGGCGAACGTCTGGTGGTGGCGGAAACCTCGTCCGGCGGCCTGGTATCGGCGGCGCTGCTCGCGGTGCCGGGGGCTTCGCGCTTCTACACCGGCGGCGCGATTCCCTATTCGGCGCGCGGAATCAAGGCGCTGGCCGGCCTGACGCTGGATGACCTGCAGGCGGCCGGTATCCGCTCCAGTTCCGAACCCTATGCCGCGCTGCTGGCGCAGACGCTGCGCGAGCGGCACGGCGACAAGGTGAGCTGGGGGCTGTCGGAAACCGGTGCCGCCGGACCGGACGGCAACCGCTATGGCGATCCGGCTGGCCATACCTGCTTCGCCGTGTCCGGGCCGGTCAGCCGGGTGCGGACCTTGCGCACCGGCCAGGCTGACCGCTACGCCAACATGCTGGCATTCGCCGCGGCGGCGCTGGCGCTGCTGGTCGAGACGCTGGAAGCCGCGCCGGCGCGCTGAAACGGCTCAGGTGATGACGCTGGGGCCCTTGCGGCCGCTTTGCTCGTTGATGCGGATCAGCCGGTCGGCAATCGCGGCCAGCGGGGCCAGTGCTTCGGTGGTCGACCAGCCGAGGCGCTCGGGCGCGGTCTCGTAGCGTTCGAGATACAGCCGGATGGTGGCACCTTCGGTGCCGGTTCCCGACAGCCGCAGGATGATCCGCGCAGCGTCGCCGAACACGATGCGCAGCCCCTGGCCGGTGGCCCGGCTTCCGTCGACCGGATCGGTGTAGGCGAACTCGTCGGCCTGGCTGACCGTCCAGTCGCTGTGCCGGCTGCCGGCCAGCGTCGGCAGCAACTTGCGCAGGCTCTCGACGATGCCGTTGGCGGTGGCCGTCGGCAGCTCGTCGTAATCGTGACGCACGTAGTAGTGGCGGCCGTGGCGCGCCCAGTGCTCGGTGGCGATCTGCTGCACGCTCTTGCCGGTCACCGCCAGCACGTTGAGCCAGGCCAGCACCGCCCACAGGCCGTCCTTCTCGCGCGTGTGGCTGGACGAGGTGCCGAAGCTTTCCTCGCCGCACAGGGTCACCCGGCCGGCGTCGAGCAGGTTGGCGAAGAACTTCCAGCCGGTCGGCGTCTCGTGGCATTCCAGCCCGCGCGCCTGTGCCACGACATCGACCGCGCGGCAGGTCGGCATCGAGCGGGCCAGGCCTTTGAGGCCGCCCTTGTAGCCGGGCAGCTTGTCGAGATGGGCGGCGAGCATGGCCAGTGAATCGCCGGGCGAAATGAACAGGCCGCGGCCGAGGATCATGTTGCGGTCGCCATCGCCATCGCTGGCGGCGATCAGGTCCGGCGCGTCCGGGCTCAGCGCGAGATCGAGCAGGTGCCGGGCGTAGATCAGGTTCGGGTCCGGGTGGCCGCCACCGAAATCTTCCAGCGGGCTGGCATTGATGACACCGCTGCCCGGCGCGCCGAGCTGCTCGATCAGGATGCGGGTGGCGTACGGGCCAGTGACCGCGTGCATCGCGTCGAAGCAGATGCGGCCGCCGCGCTTGAACCAGTCGCGGATGCGGTCGAAGTCGAACAGGCTCTGCTGCAGCTTCGCGTAGTCCTCGACGCAGTCGACGATGTCGATCCGCGTGTCGCCAAGCTGCTGGCTGCCGCGCCGGTCGAGATCGAGGCTGCCGCCCTCGAAGATGCGGTAGCGGCTGATCGCCTTGGAGGCCTCGAAGATCCGGCCGGTCAGTGTCTCGGACGCCTGGCCGCCGCCGGCGACGTTGAACTTGATGCCGAAATCGCCATCCGGACCGGCCGGGTTGTGGCTGGCGGTCAGCAGCAGGCCGCCGGCGGCCTGGTGCAGGCGGATCATCGTCGATGCGGCCGGCGTCGACAGGATGCCGCCCTGGCCGACGATCACCCGGGCGATGCCGTTGCCGGCCGCCATCGCCACCGCCGTGTAGATCGCTTCGCGGTTGTGATAGCGGCCATCGCCGCCGATCACCAGCGTGCCGCCGCGCAGGGACGTTTCAACATCGAAAATGGCCTGCAGGAAGTTCTCCAGATAATGCGGCTGCTGGAACACCGCCACCTTCTTGCGCAGGCCGGCCGT
>CAYPJK010000451.1:0-2743 GCA_964411025.1 uncultured Nevskia sp. | reverse complement strand
GCGGTGCACAAGCAGCTCGAATCGGCGAACTATCCACAAGTCTCCGGCGTCAACGCCAATGCAGGAGGCAACACCCGCGTGCTGGCCAACCTGGGGATTTCCGGCTCGCTCCCCAAGCCGGTCAGCTACCTCAGCACGCCGGGTCTCCGGGTCGACCTGCTCATCACCGACTTTGGCCACACCGCCCATAAGATTCTGGCGCAGCAGGCGGTGGCTGCGGCTGTCGGTGCAGCGCTCGCCGCTGCGCACCGTCGCAGTCGCGCCGATGCCCTGCCGGAACAGCCAGGCCTCGTAGTCGAAGCCACCGGGATTGACGCTGCCATGCGGCGTGCGCAGTACCAGCTGCAGCCGCCAGCAGTCGCCGGCGCGCAGCGCTTCCCGGCTGCGGTACCAGGCCACCCGGATTCTGGCCGGCAGCGCGCGATCGGCCGGATCGAAGCGGAACCGCCAGGTGATGGTGGCCGGCTCGCTGCGCGATTCGCCGTCGAAGCCGCCCGCGCCGCGCTGCGCCTGCGGCAGCGAGGCAACCACGCCTTCGACGGTCAGCACCTCGCCAAACCGCGACGACGGCCAGCGGCTGTCGATGACCTCGCGGGCGGCCAGCGCCGTGATCGCCGCGCCGGCCGTGAAGGCCAGCAGCAGGCCGCGCCAGCGCCGGACCAGCAGGGCCCCGGTCAGCAGCGCGGCGTAGCACCACAACGGCGGCAGCGCCGCCAGCTGCAGCAGCGCCAGCGCCCCGACCGTGAAGGCGAGCACCCGCGCCACCGGCCCGGCCTCGGCACGCTGGCGCGACCACAACAGCCATCCCGCTGCGCGGGAGGCGCCCGCAACGACGGCTTCAGCCGGGCCGGGCACCCTGCAACAGCAGTTCGGGCGTCATCGGCACAAGGCCGCCCGACTGCAAGGCTCCGATGCGATCCATGCGCGCGGCCAGCTTCATGTCGTGGGTGACCACGATCAGGCTGGTGCCCATCTCCCGGTTCAGTTCCAGCATCAGCTCGAACACCGTTTCGGCGGTGCGGGTGTCGAGATTGCCGGTCGGCTCGTCGGCCAGCACGCAGGCCGGCTTGGTGACCAGCGCCCGTGCCACGGCCGCGCGCTGGCGTTCGCCGCCGGACAGTTCGCCCGGCTTGTGGTCGAGCCGCTGGCCCAGGCCGACGCGGTCGAGCAGCGTCGCCGCCGTGGCCAGCGCTTCGGCCTTCGGCGTGCGGCGAATCAGCAGCGGCATCGCCACGTTCTCCTGCGCGGTGAATTCCGGCAGCAGATGGTGGAACTGGTAGACGAAGCCAAGACTGGCGTTGCGCACCCGCGAGCGCTCGGCATCGCTGAGTGCGCTCATCTCGCGCCCGGCGACCGACACCGTGCCGGCGCTTGGGCTGTCGAGCCCGCCCAGGATGTGCAGCAGGGTGCTCTTGCCGGCGCCGCTGGAACCGACGATCGCCATGCGGTCGCCGCGCTTGAGTTCGAGGTCGATGCCGGAGAACACGGTCAGGTTCAGGCGGCCGTCGTCGAAGGTTTTCGCGAGGCCGTGGCAGGCAATGACGATGTCATTCATAGCGAAGCGCCTCCGCCGGCTGCACCCGCGAGGCGCGCCAGGCCGGATAGAGCGTCGACACCAGCCCCAGCGCCAGCGACAGCAGGCTGATCTGGATCACGTCGCCGAGCTTCAGGTCCGACGGCAGGTCGCTGATGTAGTAGATGTCCGGCGACAGGAACTGCCGGCCGGTCGCCGCTTCCAGCAGCGGCACCAGGGTCTGCACGTTGGCGGCCAGCAGCACGCCGAGGCTCACCCCCAGCACGGTGCCGATCACGCCGATCACCGAACCCTGCACCATGAATACCGCCATGATCGAGCGCGGCGTGGCGCCGAGCGTCCGCAGGATGGCGATGTCGGCCTGCTTGTCCTGCACCACCATCACCAAGGTCGAGACGATGTTGAACGCGGCGATGCCGACCAGCAGCGACAGGATCAGGAACATCACGGTCTTTTCGGTCGCCACGGCGCGGAAGAAGTTCGCGTGGCTGCGGGTCCAGTCGGACACGAAGTAGGCACCCGGCGTCGCCAGCGCGATCTCGCGCGCCACGCGCGGCGCCTGGAACAGGTCGTTCAGCTTGAGCCGCACGCCGGTGACGTTGTCGCCCATCCGGTACAGCGCGCTGGCATCGTCGAGATGCACGAGCACCAGGCCGCGATCGAACTCGTACATGCCGATGCGGAACACGCCGACCACGTTGAAGCGCCGGAAGCGCGGCAGCACGCCGGCCGGCGTGACGCTGAGCTGCGGGATCATCAGGTCGACCTTGTCGCCGCTCGTCACGCCCAGCTGCTGGGCCAGTTCGTAACCGAGCACGATGTTGAACGCACCGCCGGCCAGATCGGCCAGCGTGCCGCTGGTCATGTGGGCGCCGATTTCCGACACCTTGGCTTCTTCCTCCGGCAGCACCCCGCGGATCACGGTGCCGGAAATCTCGCCGCCGACCTTCACCAGCGCCTCGCCTTCGATATACGGCGCGGTGCCGGCCACATCCGGATTCTGGCCGGCCATGCGGGCCACTTCGCGCCATTCCGGCAGCCCTTCGGCATTGCCCGAAATGGTCGCGTGCGAGGCCATGCCGAGGATGCGCTGGCGCAGTTCGCTCTCGAAGCCGTTCATCACCGACAGCACCACGATCAGGGTCGCCACGCCGAGGCCGATGCCCAGCATCGAGGCCAGTGAAATGAAGGAAATGAAGTGGTTGCGGC
>CAYPJK010000450.1:0-2752 GCA_964411025.1 uncultured Nevskia sp. | reverse complement strand
CCCCCATACCTCGGCGGGCCGGGTGCCGACTCAGGCCGGCTACCGCTACTTCGTCGACACGCTTCTGGCGCCCGAGCCGCTGTCGGCCGCCGAGCTGGAGCGGATCGCCGGCGAGCTGCTGCCCGGCAACAAGTCGTCTGCGGACATGCTGCAGACCGTGTCCGGTCTGCTCAGCCGGCTATCGTCGATGGCTGGCGTGGTCACCGTGCCGCGTCGCAATGTCACCGTGCTGCGGCGGATCGAATTCCTGAATCTGTCCGGCGGCCGGGAGCTGGCGATCCTGGTGGTCAACCAGCGCGAGGTGCAAAACCGCGTGCTCGACATGGGCCGCGATTACAGCGCCCAGGAGCTGGAGCGCTACGCCAACATCATCAACGAGACTTTCGCCGGCCGCGATCTGCTGAGCCTGCGGCGGACCTTGGCCGACGAACTGACGGAGGCCCAGAAGCGCATCAACCAGATGCTCGGCGAGGCGGCGGCGCTGGCCGAGGCCGCGCTGAAGGGCCAGGACGCCGATGACGACTACATTCTGGCCGGCGGCACCAACCTGCTCGGCTTCCAGGAACTGTCCGATGTCGGCCGACTGCGCCGGCTGTTCGACGTGCTTGACCAGAAGCGCGACCTGCTCGACCTGTTCGACCAGTGCCTGACCGCCTCCGGCGTGCAGATCTTCATCGGCGGCGAGTCCGGCTACCAGGTGCTCGACGGCTGCAGCCTGGTCACCGCGCCTTACACCATCGACGGCCAGGTGGCTGGCGTGCTTGGCGTCATCGGGCCGACGCGGATGGCCTACCAGCGGATCATTCCGCTGGTCTCGGAAACTGCCCGGCTGCTCGGTACCGGGCTGGGATCCGGCCTTGAAAGCCGCTGAAGCATCCCAAAAAGGCTGATCAGGCGAGGCGCGGGGGCGTCATCGCCGCTGAATCACCCGCCTGAAACACCCGAACCGATTGGAATCCACGATGACGGAATCATCCGCAACGCCCTCGGCTGCGCCCGAGGCCAGCAGCACCTCGGTATCGATCGAGGAATACGAAGCGCTCAACGCCCGCCTCACCGAAGCCGAAGCCGCCGCCAGCACGGCGCGCGATGCGCAACTGCGCGCCCTGGCAGAGCTCGACAATGTGCGCAAGCGCGCCGAACGCGAGATCGACAGCGCCCGCAAGTTCGGTACCGAGCGGGTGCTCGGCGACCTGCTGGCGATCAACGACAGTCTGGAACTTGGCATCAAGGCCGCCGGCAGCCCGGAAGCCACGGCCGCATCGATCGGCGAAGGCATGGCCCTGACCCACGGCCAGCTGCTGAAATTCTTCGACAAGCATGGCATCAGCATCGTTGATCCGGCCGGGCAGCCGTTCAACCCGGACCTGCACGAAGCGGTGTCGGCCGTGCCGAGCCCCGACGTGGCGCCGAACCACGTGATCAGCGTGCTGCAGAAGGGCTATCGCCTGCACGAGCGCCTGCTGCGGCCCGCGATGGTCATCGTCGCCAAGGCACCGTAAGACGGCGCGTCGACCGCGCCGCTTGAAACCTCGCAGGGCGTCAGCACATAGCCCGCAACCCCAACCCGAATACTGGAGTACCCCAACATGGCAAAGATCATCGGCATCGACCTCGGCACCACCAATTCCTGCGTCGCGATCATGGAAGGCGGCACCGCCAAGGTCATCGAGAACGCCGAGGGCGAGCGGACCACGCCGTCGGTCGTCGCTTATCAGGAAGATGGCCAGACCACCGTCGGCCGTCCGGCCAAGCGTCAGGCCGTCACCAATCCGCACAACACGCTGTACGCCGTGAAGCGCCTGATCGGTCGCCGATTCGACGACTCGGTGGTGCAGAAAGACATCGCCATGGTGCCGTACAAGATCATCAAGGCCGCCAATGGCGATGCCTGGGTCGAGGCGCGCGGCAAGGCAATGGCCGCTCAGCAGATCTCCGCTGAAGTGCTGATCAAGATGAAGAAGACCGCCGAAGACTATCTCGGCGAGAAGGTCACCGAAGCCGTC
The DNA here is from genome assembly GCA_964411025.1 of uncultured Nevskia sp. Classification (GTDB taxonomy): domain Bacteria; phylum Pseudomonadota; class Gammaproteobacteria; order Nevskiales; family Nevskiaceae; genus Nevskia. Next base: position 746 of record CAYPJK010000450.1, on the reverse strand, counting down.
ATCACGGTGCCGGCCTACTTCAACGACAGCCAGCGACAGGCGACCAAGGACGCCGGCCGGATCGCCGGTCTCGACGTCAAGCGCATCATCAACGAGCCGACCGCCGCCGCGCTGGCCTTCGGCATGGACAAGGTCAAGGGCGACCGCAAGATCGCCGTCTATGACCTCGGCGGCGGCACCTTCGACATCTCGATCATCGAGATCGCCGAAGTCGACGGCGAGCATCAGTTCGAAGTGCTGTCGACCAACGGCGACACCTTCCTCGGCGGCGAGGACTTCGACATGCGCGTCATCGACTACATCGTCGAGGAGTTCAAGAAGGAATCGGGCATCAACCTGAAGAACGATCCGCTGGCGCTGCAGCGTCTGAAGGAAGCGGCCGAGAAGGCCAAGATCGAGCTGTCGTCGACGACCCAGACCGACGTCAACCTGCCGTACATCACGGCCGACGCGACCGGCCCGAAGCACCTGAACATCAAGATGACCCGCGCCAAGCTGGAGTCGCTGGTCGATGATCTCGTCGCCAAGACGCTGGAGCCGTGCAAGGTGGCGCTGAAGGATGCCGGCCTGTCGGCCTCCGAAATCCAGGAAGTGATCCTGGTCGGCGGTCAGACCCGCATGCCGAAGGTCCAGGACGCAGTGAAGGGCCTGTTCGGCCGCGAGCCACGCCGCGACGTCAATCCGGATGAAGCCGTGGCCGTCGGTTCGGCGATCCAGGGTGCGGTGCTGGCGGGTGATGTCAAGGA
>CAYPJK010000449.1:0-2759 GCA_964411025.1 uncultured Nevskia sp. | reverse complement strand
GTCGTCGGGGCCGACGCCGGCCGCTTCGTAGACCTGCCGGGCCGCGGTCTGGGCCATCGTGAAGCCGACGACCTCGCGCATGTCGCCAGCGCCGAAGGTGCGCGGGCCGTCGGTGGTCATCGCCTGCGCCTTGATCCGTACGCGCCGGTCGAGGCCGTGGCGGCTGGCGAAGGCCTCAGAGCAGATCACGGCGGCCGCCGCGCCGCAGGTGGGCGGGCAGGCCATCAGCCGGGTCATCACGCCCGGCCACATCACCGGCGCGTTCATCACGTCGTCCTCGCTGACCACGGTGCGGAACAGTGCCAGCGGATTGCTGGCGGCGTGGCGGCTGGCCTTGGCGCGGATCTTCGCGAAGGTCGAGAGCGCGGTGCCGTACTGCTGCATGTGGGCCAGCCCGGCGCCGCCGAAATAGCGCAATGCCAGCGGCACATCGCTGGGGCCGAGCAGGTCCAGCGTTGCCGCGTCGAAGCGATCGAACGGGCTCGGGCGATCCTTGAACACCGAGCCAAGCGCGCCCGGGCTCATGTGCTCGAAACCGAGCGCCAGCACGCAGTCGGCGACGCCGCTGGCAACGGCCTGCCGGGCCAGGAACAGCGCGGTCGAGCCGGTCGAGCAGTTGTTGTTGACGTTGATGACAGGAATGCCCGTCATCCCGTCTTCGTAGAGCGCGCACTGGCCGGCGGTGGAATCGCCGTAGACATAGCCGACGTAGGCCTGCTGCAACTGCTCGAAGCCGATGCCGGCATCGGCCAGCGCCGCCCGCGTGGCCTTGGCCGCCATCTGCGGATAAGGCTCGTTGGCGCCGGGCTTGGTGAACGGGATCATGCCGACACCGGCAACCACGACATCACGACTCATGGCGAACTCCTGTCGAAAATCGAGAACGGAACGGATACGGCAGCCGCCGGATACCGCGAGATCACCGATCCGGTTGCGCGGCTGCTGAATTGCCGATGATAGAAACTGCGGCCCGCCGGCACGACGGCACAGGGCATCGTTCACATGGCCAATCACCTCACCCGATGACGCAGGTCCGCGCGCCAGCCGATGGTGCGATCACCATCTCGATCGCCTTCGTGCACGGCATGCTCAGCGGCGTCCGTGCTCGCAACGAAGCGGTCGACGATTTCCTGGCCGATGCCGGCATCGCCGCCGCGCTGCTCGAACAGCCGTCGGCGCGCGTCACCGCCGAGCAGTTCGTGGCGCTGTTCCGGTCGCTGACCGAGCGCCGCAACGACGATCTGCTCGGCTTTGTGTCACGGCCGCTGCGGCGCGGCAGCATCGCGATGATCTTTCGCGCCGCCACCAGTGCCGCAACGCTCGGCATGGCAATGCGCCGGGCGGCGCACACCTTCGGCCTGTTGCAGGACGACGTGGCGCTGGTGCCGCTGCACGACGGCCCGCTGTCCGGCTGGGCACTGCGCTTCCGCGATCCCGGCGCCGGCCAGCTGCCGTTTTTCCACGAGCTGAGCCTGCGCGTGTTCTGGCGTCTGCTGGCCTGGCTGGCGGGCGGCCGTCTGCCGGCCGCGCGCTTCGATTTCGCCTTCGATGCGCCGGCTTACGCCGGCAGCTACGGCCCGGTGTTCACGGCGCAGCTGCGCTTTCGGCAGCCGCTGTCGGCGATGTGGTTCGATGCCGCTCTGCTGAAGCAGCCGGTCCGCCGCGACGAAAGGGCATTGCGCGAATTCCTGCGCGACGCCCAGGGCCAGGTGATCGTGCCGCGCCATGGTGCCGATAGCGTCACCGGCCGCCTGCGCCAGCACCTGCAGCACGCCCAGCCTGCCTGGCCGGGACTCGCGGCCTGCGCCGCTGCACTGCATATGTCGACCGCCACCCTGCAGCGGCGGCTGGCACAGGAAGGCACGGCGTTCCAGCAGCTGAAGGACGAGTTGCGCCGCGATCTGGCGATCTCGCGGCTGCAGACCAGTGCGGTGCCGGTCAGCACGCTGGCGATCGACCTGGGCTTTGCCGACAGCCCCGCTTTCCAGCGCGCCTTCAAGCGCTGGACCGGCAGCGCCCCGGGCCTGTACCGGCAGCGCGGCAGCCGTTGAGCGCGCCCGTCCGACACCGGTGCCGCAAATGAGAAAGGCCGGGGATCACCCGGCCTTTCTCGTGTCAGCCCGCGCCGATCAATGCAGACGTTCGATGATCGTCGCCACGCCCTGACCCATGCCGATGCACATCGTCGCGAGGCCGTAGCGGCCCTGCTTCTCGTTCAGCACGTGGGCCAGCGCGCCGGTGATGCGCGCGCCGGAGCAGCCCAGCGGATGGCCAAGCGCGATCGCCCCGCCCTTCAGGTTCACGCGATCGATGCGGTCGAGGATCTTGAGTTCCGTCATCACCGCCAGCGCCTGGGCGGCGAAGGCTTCGTTCAGCTCGAAGTAGTCGATGTCGGCGAGGGTCAGGCCGGCACGCTTCAGCGCCTTCAGCGTCGCCGGCACCGGGCCGCGGCCCATCGTCGACGGATCGCAGCCGGCGGAGGCGATCGACACGATGCGCGCCAGCGGCTTCAGACCAAGGGCCTTGGCCTTGTCGGCGCTCATCACCAGCACCGCCGAGGCGCCATCGGAAATGGCCGAGCTGTTGCCGGCCGTCACCGAGCCCTTCGGGTTGAAGGCCGGCTTCAGCTTGCCGAGATCTTCGATGTTGGCGTTGGCGCGAACGACTTCGTCGAAGTCGACCAGGATCGGCAGGCCATCGGCGTCATGGCCGGCGACCGGGATCATCTCGTTCTTGAAGCCGCCGTTCTTCAGCGCGGC
>CAYPJK010000448.1:0-2766 GCA_964411025.1 uncultured Nevskia sp. | reverse complement strand
CGCCAGCGCCAGTTCGCGCTGCTGGGCGTGATCGTGGCCGCCGGCGTGGGCCTGCTCTGGCTGATCTTCGCGTCCACGGACACCGGCTCGTCATCCGGTGCGCGCAAGCCCGCCGCCGGCGCGCCAGGGCCGGTCACCAATATCGGCGTCATGCCGCCAGGCCAGCAGGTCAACCCGGTGGACCAGTGGGTCGGCACGGCAGGCAGCAAGCTTGCTCAATACGAGAGCGAGCGCGAGGAGCAGACCCGGCTCAACCGCGACCGCCAGGCCTTCGAGGCCCGCACGATGCAGCGATTCGCGGAACTGGAACAGCGCCTGACCTCGGCGACGCAGGCGACCCAGGGCGCCGCCGCTCCGGCGCCCGCTGCAGCCCCGGTTCCGCCCGTGCCTGCACCACTCCCACCCGCCTTGCCGTCGGTCTCGGCCGGCACGACGCCGACCGGGCTGCCGCCGGCGGCCAGCCTGCCGCTCCCTTCGACCTATGGCCAGGGCACGGCCGGCCGACAGTTGCCGGCGGGCATGCCGGGGCTGCCGACGGCCGACCCCGCACCGGCGGCGCCGGTGGCACCTGCGATCAGCCGCGTCACGCTGGTGGATCGCAGCATGCAAGGCGTCCCCGGCACGAGCGGCAGCACTTCGGAGCGCGCCGGCTCACCGGCGGCCGAGCCTCGGACGGTGTCGACCTGGCTGCCGGTGAGCTTCACGCGCGGCACGCTGCTCGGCGGGCTGGACGCACCCACCGGCGGGCAGGCGCAGTCCAACCCCCACCCGGTGCTGATCCGCCTGTCGGACAACGCGGTGCTGCCCAACCGCTTCCGTGGCGAGTACCGCGAGTGCTTCGTCATCGCGGCTGGCTACGGCGACATCAGCTCCGAACGGGCCTACCTCCGCACCGAGAACCTCTCGTGTGTCCGCGCCGACGGCGCGACCCTGGAAGTGAAGATCCAGGGCAGCGTCTACGGCGAGGACGGCAAGGTCGGCATGCGCGGCCGGCTGGTCACCAAGCAGGGCCAGATGCTGGCCAACGCCCTGCTGGCCGGCGTGGTCAGCGGCATCGGCCAGGGCCTGGCCACCTCGTCCACCAACGTCAGCACCTCGCCGCTGGGAACGAGCACCAGCGCCTCGGGCGCCGACGCCTACCGGGCCGTGCTCGTCCCGGTGGTCGGCCGCGCCCTCGACCGGCTCGCCCAGTACTACATCAAGCTGGCCGAGAACACCTTCCCCGTGATCGAGGTCGACGCCGGCCGCGAGATCGATGTCGTCATCACCAAGGGCGTCCGCATCGACGTGCCGATGAGCGCCGCTGCCGCCGCGCCCCTTGCAGTCCGACCGAGCAACCCGGAGGTCCCCGACGATGCCAACGACTGACAAGCCCTCGCCAGGCTTTGCCTATCCCTCTCCCGCCCCGCGTGCTCCCGTCCGGTGCCGCCGGCCCGCGGCCTGGGTCGTGGCCGGTCTGGCAGCTCTCGCCGCAGGTCACGCCGGCGCCGCCGCCGCCGATGAGGCGCGGCTGCTGTCCGCGCTGCGCAAGGCGCACCCCGGCACCCAGTTCACGCAGGTGCAGCGCTCGCCCGTGGCCGGCCTGTACGAGGTCTGGATGAACAGCAACGTGGCCTACGTGTCGCCGCGGAATCCGCGCTACTTCATCTTCGGCCGGGTCTTCGACACCCAGACCATGCAGGACCTCACCGGCCCCAGACTGGCTCGCGCGTCCACCATCGCTGCGCAGGCCGGCCAGGCGCCCGGCGCGGGCGATCCCTCGGCGCAGGCCGACAGGATGCCGGCTACCGACGCGCCCATTGCGTTCGACCAGCTGCCGCTGGCGGACGCGATCAAGACCGTGCGCGGCAGCGGCGGCAACGAGCACCGTCGCATCGCCGTCTTCAGCGACCCGGGTTGCTCGTTCTGCCGCCGGCTCGAGCCCGAGCTCGCCGGCCTGGACGACGTGACGATCTACACCTTCCTCGTGCCCTTCCAGGGCCGCGCGCGCCCGGTCTCGATCTGGTGCGCGGCGGACCGCGAGAAGGCCTGGCACCAGTTCATGCTGCAGGGCGACACCTCGCTGCTCAGGCCGGCGGGCGACCCGGCAGCCCCGCGTGCCCCGGAGTGCGACAACCCGCTCGACCGCAACCTCGCGCTGGCGCAACGCCTCGCCGTCCAGGGCACGCCCACCCTGGTCTGGGCGGATGGAACCCGAACCGACGGCTACGTCGACCGGACCGTGCTGCTCGCTCGCCTCCAGCAGGTGTCGAAGGTGGCGGGGGGCAAGCCATGAAGCAGTCCGCCGTCGTGTTCCCCGCAGCTTCGACATCGCGTGCTGCCCCAGCCACCGGACTGGCCGCGGCGTCGGTGCTGCTGGCCTGGATGCTGAGCGGCTGCATGAGCATGAGCGGTCTCAGCGGCAGCTCCAGCTATGCCTGCAAGGCCCCGGACGGCGTGACCTGCGACTCCGTCTCCGGCACCTACGCCAATGCCGTGCAGAACAACCTGCCGAGTCAGCGGCGAACGGCCGGTGCCAGCCCAGGCACGCCGCAAGCTCCGCGCGCGACGGAGGGCATCGCCGGCGCAGCCGCAGCGGGCGCTGCAGGCGCGGCAGCCTCCCGCATCGCCGTCTCACCAACGGCGCCCTCGCCCACGGCCATGCCGCTCCGGTCGTCGGCCCGCATCCTGCGGCTCTGGTTCAAGCCCTGGGAAGACGCCGACCGCGACCTGCACGACCAGGGCTACGTGTACGTCCGGGTCGACGATGGCCAGTGGCTCGTCGAG
>CAYPJK010000447.1:0-2775 GCA_964411025.1 uncultured Nevskia sp. | reverse complement strand
GGCGGCCGGTCGCCCCAGTGGCCGGAGATAGCGTCGGTGAACGCCTGGCCGTAGCCGGTGGAGCCGTGGAAGTCGATGCAGATCACCGCAAAGCCGGCGCCGGCGTAGGTCTGCGGGTTCCAGCGATAGTGGAAATCGTTGGCCATGCTGCCCTGCGGACCGCCGTGGATGATGAAGGCGATCGGATACTTCTTGCCCGCCACGAAGCCGACCGGCTTCACCACATAGCCGTAGACCTTCTCGTCGTTCCAGCCCTTGAAGCTGAACTGCTCGTAGTCGCCGAAGCCGGTCGCCGCCAGCGTGGCGGCGTTGTGCTGGGTCAGCTGCAGCGGTGCGCTGCCGCCAAGGCGGATACGGAACAGCTGGCTCGGACTGGCCAAAGTGTTGTGGGCGACGATCAGTGCGTCGCGGGCCAGCGCGAAGCCTTCGACATGACCGTCGCCCGTCAGGGCCTTGGCCTTGCCGGACGCCACTTCGATCGCGAACACGCGGTGCTGGCCCAGGTCATCGGCGGTGGCGTAGAGCTTGCGGCCGTCCGGCGAGAACTGCAGGGCGTCGGGTGAGCGATCCCATTTCGGCGCCACCTCGCGCACCGGGCCGAGGCTGCCGTCGCGGCCCAGCTCGCGAAGCATGATGCGGTTGCGGTCGGCTTCGAAGCCGGGCCGCGACATCGCCCGCCAGGCCAGCCAGCGACCATCGGCGGACACCACCGGGCCGCTGTCGCCGGCCGGGTTGTCGGCCGTCAGGTTCTCCGGCTTTGCCGAGCCATCGGCGGGCACACGCCAGAGATCGAAGTTGGTGCTCCAGGCTTCGCTGCGGCCGGCGATCCGGGCGGTGAAGATCACGAAGCGGCCGTCGGCGGTGTAGGTGATCTCCTCGTCGCCGCCGAACGGCTTGGACGGCACGTCACCGTCGATGCCGTTCGACAGCCACTGGGCGTTGCCGGTCACCGCGCCCTGATCGTCAAGCGCGAAGCCGAACAGCTGGGCGCGGGTGCCGTTCTTCCAGGTGTCCCAGTGGCGGATGAACAGATGCTCGTAGACGACGCCGGTGTTCTTCTGCGCAGCGAGCGCGTCGAGACGCTGCTTCGATGCGGCCAGATCGGCGCCCAGGTCGGGGAAGCTGTCGACCGACACGGCGATCCGGTCGCCGGTCGGCGACAGCACGAAGCTGCCGACATCCAGCGGCAGGTCGGTGACCGGCTGTGCTTCGCCGCCGTCGTCGAGACTCAGGCGCCAGACCTGCTGCGAGCCGCTGCGGGTCGACAGGAAGTAGAGGCTGCCGTCGGACGCCCAGCGCGGGCTGTGCGAGGCGCCGCTGCCGGCGGTCAGCCGGCGCGTGGTGCCGGCTTCCAGATCGTGCAGCCAGATCGACTGCACGCCCTTGTTGGCGTCGTAATCGGTGGTCCGCAGCGTGTAGGCGACGGTGCGGCCGTTCGGCGATACGCGGGGATCGGACACCCGTTCCAGGCGCACCAGGGTGTGGACATCGAACGGCTTGACGGCGCTGGACAAGGCGGCGGCTCCGGCGGCAGGGGTGAGCGGGGCGACGGCAACGGCGGCGGTCGCGATGGCGAGCGCGGCGGCGAGGCGGGCGAGGGTCATGGGATCTTCGGCAGCAAGACGGATCAGCGTCGAATGGTACTGGAGCCGCTCGCGCCGCGGCCTTGACAGGTTGTCCGGGCCAGCGCCGCTGCCTATGCTCGCGGCCCTGTGTCCGCGCGCTTTCGAGATCGCCCGCCATGCCTCATCCGACTGCTGCCGGTTCCTTCGACGTCCGCCTGACGCCGCTGACACTCGATCAGTCCGGTGACGACAGCGCCCGCGGCCGCCTGCGGCTGGACAAGCGCTTCCACGGCGGTCTCGATGCCGGCGGCGCTGGCGAGATGACCCTGGTCGTCTTCGGCGGCCGGCACGACGACCGCATCGATGCGACCGTGCCGGACGCGCCCTGACCGTGACCGAGCCGCTGCCGTATCTGGCCGGCTACCCGGCGGCCACGCTCGACCAGGTGCGCCGGCTGATCGCCGAGCAGCGCCTGCAGGCCTACATCGCCGGGAAGTACCCGGCGCGGCACCAGGTGCAGTCGGATTCCGCGCTGCTCGACTACGTTGCCGAGCGGAAGCGCGACTACCTGCGCAACGCGCCGCCGCTGCACCGGGTGCGCTACGAGAACGGCATGGACGCGGTGCGCAACGCACTCGGCCTGCATGTCCGCAGCTCGCGCGTGCAGGGTGCAAAGCTGAAATCGAAGCAGGAGATCCGCATCGCCTCGGTGTTCCGCGAAGGCGCGCCGGAGTTCCTGGAGATGATCGTCGTCCATGAACTGGCCCACATCCGCGAAGCCGATCACGACAAGCGCTTCTACGATCTCTGCGAGCACATGCTGCCGGACTATCACCAGCGCGAATTCGATGCGCGCCTCTGGCTGCTGGCGCGCAAGCTCGACAGCGCGTCCGGCTAGCCGGGCGAATCGCGGGACGCGGCCAGCAGCCGGTCGATCAGCGCGAAGTCGATGCGCTCGGGAGCCGCAAAGCGCACGCAGGCCTTGCCGACGCTCAGCCCCTTCAGAGCCGCCCTGTGGTCGCGAATCACCGCCGGTTTCATCAGGTACAGCGCGATGTACTGCTTCTGGCTGGCGAAGGCCACCTCGACCTGGCCCGCGCGCTGGTAGCTCGGCATGCCGAAGGCGAGGCTTTCGACGGCGTCCGGAAACGCGGCCAGACAGCGCGCGCGCAGCTTCTCGAGCGCCGCGCGCCGTTCGGCCGGCACCGGG
>CAYPJK010000446.1:0-2791 GCA_964411025.1 uncultured Nevskia sp. | reverse complement strand
CGGCTTCGTCGAGTCCGCCGGCGGCCGCGGCCTTGCCGCTCTGCGCGATGAACGCGGTGTGGTCGCCGGCGGCGGCCAGGGCAGCGCAGTCGTCGCGGATCAGCGCGGCCACCGGTGGCGGGAACGCCGCCAAGTCGACCTCGCTGACGAAGATCTTGAACGCCCGCACGTCGTCGCCCGGCACCTGCAGATCGAAGCTGCGCAGGCGCTTGGCCGGGAAGCAGTAGTCGCGGTCGCGGTGCAGGCCAAGCACACGGGCGGCGCGCACGAACAGCGCCGCCCGTTGCGGATCGGCCGTGCGGATCGCGCCGTGGTCGTTGACGAAGCGGCCGCCACGGGCGGCGATCAGCTGCTGCAGGCGAACGAAGTCAGGCACGTTGCGCGCGAACTTCGCGGTGGCTTCGGCGACGAAGCGCAGGCGAAGTTCGCGCGGCGGGAGCAGGGCGGGCATCGGCGACGCCTCGGCAGGAAGTGGCTGCCGAGCTTACGTCAGCCGGCGCCCGGTGGGCCTCAGAAGCGCAGGCGGACACCGCCGCGCACCGAGTTGTAGTCCTGCTCGGTGAAGTCGTTTTCCAGGTGCGTGTAGCGGTATTCGCCGAACAGGCTCAGCGAATGGCTGACGCGGAAGCTCAGGCCGGCCAGCAGGTCGACGCCGTCGACACGGTCCTGGTCGTCATTGCTGCCTTCCGGCGACAGGTTCATGTAGCCGATGCGGCCGTAGGTCTGGATGTCCGGCGTGGCGTCGTACTCGAACAGCGCGCCGACGTCGTAGCCGCTGGCCTCGCCGCTGGTGGTCAGTCCCTCAAAGCGGGTGTCGACCTGCTGGTTGACGTAGTGGCCGTAGCCGCCGAGGCGGAACACCGGCGACATCGGCAGCAGCACGCCACCGCCGAGCCGGTACTCGTCCGACTGGTAGGTCAGCTTGGAGCCGGCGAAGTTGGTGTCGGTGTCCGAGTAGGTGTACTCGCCGCCGAGGAACAGACCGGTGTCGCCGAGGTACAGCTTGCCGCGCACGCCGAGGTCGGCACCTTCCGGCTTCACCTGCTCGAAGCCATCGTTGTACTCAAGGAAATTGAGGCCGGCGAAGCCATACAGGTCGACGCCCGGCCCGCCTTGCGCGAACGCGGAGATGGGGGCGAGGAAGGCGGCGGTGGTCAGCAGCGTCTTGATGTTCATTGCGCGTCATTGCGTCCGGGTGGGGCCCGATCGGGCCGGAACCGATGCGCGGGGCGTCATCGGGCGCCGCGAGAGTGGCGCGGGCCAGATGAGCGTTGGCTGAATGATGCGTGCGTCAGGGTGCGGCGATTCGCGCGGCAGCGGCTTGCCCGGCCTGCCAGGCCAGCGCAACCCGGCTGCCGAGACTGGCATCGCTGGCGTAGTACAGCCCTTGATCCAGCGCCAGCACAGGCTCGCCGAGCGCCTGGCTGACGAAGGCATAGCGCCAGCGATGGGCGGTGGCGGCCAGGCTGCGGCTGCTGATGCCCAACTGCCGCGCCGCCAGCGCCTGCAGTTCGACAGCCGTCGTCTCGGCCGGCCGTTCCAGATGCCTGATCGACCAGCGCGCGCCGGCCTGCACCGTGAGCCGCGGCGGACCACTGCGGCCCGGCTTCAGGTCTTCTCGGGCGATCCAGGCCAGCGGCGCGCCGTCATCGCCGGCCTGATGGCTGAAGCCGGCCGGCAGCGGATCGGCTGGCGTCCACATCAAGGTCCAGTTCGGGTCGTAGCGCACCTCGGCCAGCCGGCCGGGCGCGATGCCGGCTGCCGTCAGCAGCGGGATCGCCTGCGGTGTCGGCAGGGTCAGCAGCAGTGCGGCGCAGTCGAAGACGGTGTCGGTTTCAGCGAAGCGCAGCTGCCAGCCCTGGCCCCCCGCAACCCGCTGCACGGCGCTGACCGTGTGGCTGCAGCGCACGTCCAGACCTTCCGCCCAGTGGCGTGCAAGGTGGTTGAAGGTGGGCGCCGCCAGCCAGCCGCCGGCACCGTCGCGCGGCGGGATGGCCGGCCACGGCAACAGCTGGCCGGCGCCGATCGCGTCTGCCTCGGCGGCCGTGGCGCGCAGGTACTGCACGCCGTGATCGAAGCTGCCGGCCGCGCCTTCGCGCGAGGCCATGCGGCCGCCGGGCCGGCGGCCTTTGTCGAACAGCGTGACGGCGAAGCCGGCGGCGGTCAGCGAACGGGCAGCGCTCAGGCCGGTGACGCCGGCGCCGACAATGGCAATCGTGCTCATCAAGGAAGAACCGGAAGGGGAAAAGGGTCGGGCGCTGCGTCCGGCGCTGCAAGGGCGGCCGTGTCGGTGCGCTCGGCGGCTTCGCCGAGCAGCCGCTGTGCCGGCTCGGCGGCCTCGGCATCGCGGCAGCTGGCGAGCAGCTGCAGCCAGTGGATCGGCCGCAGGCTGATCTCCGCGCGCAGCGGTGCCGGGCGGTGCTCGCGCAGGCGGTGGCCGTCGCCGAGCAGCACGCCGCAGGTGTCCGGAATCGCATCGAGATCGGCCGGCCTTGCGATCTCGGCCGGCAGCACGTACCAGAGCTGCTGTGACAGCTGCTCGTAGCCCTGCCGCTTGGCGGCGTTGCGCAGATCCGATTTCAGATCGGCGCGCGACACCTTGATTTCGTAGACGCGCGGCCGGATGCGGCGCTCGTCGAGCGTGCGCGGCAGCGCGAAGACATCCGGCCGCACGGTGATCCAGCGCGCGTCCGGCTTCACCTTGAAGCTGCGGCCGGTGAAGGTCATCCAGCCATCGCGCTGCAGCTGCGCTGCCACCTGCCGGACCAGCGCCTCGTGGCGGTCCAGCGCG
>CAYPJK010000445.1:0-2794 GCA_964411025.1 uncultured Nevskia sp. | reverse complement strand
TGACGTACCGGGCACCGCTGCGGGTGATTTCGAGATGACGGTCGCCCGGCGCGATGTAGACGTGGCCGGGAACGATCTGCTGGCCGTCGCGCGCTTCGCAGACCGCCATCGCCGATGAGCGATCCATGCGCTGCGCGAACGGCCCGGAAAACATCGCCGGGATGTGCTGGGTGATGACGATGGCGGGGGCATCGGCCGGCATCCGCTCCAGCACCTCCTTGATCGCCTCGGTGCCGCCGGTCGAGGCGCCGATGGCAATCAGCCGCTCGGTGGTGCGGTAGCGGTTGCCGACCGAGGCCAGCAGTCCTTTCGGTGCCGGCTTCGGAAACGGTGGCGGCCGGACATGACTGCGGGCCGCCGACTTCACCTTGGCGATCAGGTCCGCCGTGTAGCTGCGCATGCCGGCGGCAAGATCGATCTTTGGCTTGGTGACGAAATCCACAGCACCGAGTTCCATCGCCTGCAGGGTCACCTCGGCGCCCTTCTCGGTCAGCGACGACACCATCACCACCGGCATCGGCCGCAGCCGCATCAGATTTTCGAGGAAGGTCAGGCCATCCATCTTCGGCATCTCGACATCCAGTGTCAGCACGTCGGGGTTCAGGGCCTTGATCAGGTCGCGGGCGACAAAGGGATCCGGCGCAGCGCCGACCACTTCGAGTTCGCGGTCGCTCGACATGATCTCGGTTAGCAACTGCCGCATCAGCGCGGAGTCGTCGACGATCAGGACCTTGATGATCTTGTTGGGCATCAGAAAAGCTCCACGGAGCCAGCAGTGGGAGATTCGGCGAGCTTGTGCCGGTACAGGCTTTCGCTGGCCAGAACCTCGGTGTCATTGGCGGACGGCAGGCGCTTGACCAGCGCCCGGCCCGTCAGCGGGAAGTAGTGCACGCGCCTCGGGCAGGTGTCGTACAAGTCCTGTGCCGCGACGGAAATCCCTTCGGTGGCCAGATAACGCAGCACGAAATCGCCGTTGCGCTTGCCCACGTTGGAATGCGTGAAGCCGGCCAGCACCGCACCACCGCCAAAGACCTTGCATTCGAGCCGGCTGCGGGCGGCGCCGCGCTTGAGCAGTTCGTTGATCAGCATTTCCATCGCATAGGAGCCGTAGCGCGCGCTTTCACTGGCGGCGCCGCCGTTCTCCAGGTCCGGCAGCATGAAATGGTTCATGCCGCCGACGCCGGCCAGCGGGTCGCGGATGCAGGCCGAGACGCAGGAGCCGAGCACGGTCACCAGCATCACGTCACGATCGGTGACGGTGTATTCGCCCGGCAGCACCTTCATCGCATGGGCGTTGAACTTCGGATCGAAGTAGGTCGTCGGCGCGGCGATCTTCTGCACCTTGTCGCGCACCTTGCGCATCTCGTACATGGCGATCAGCCCCGGGGCGGCGTACGGCGGTACACGGTGCGGCCGATCGAGGTGACGATGTCGGTCGCATGGAAGAAGCTTTCCGAATGACCGGCGAAGAACAGGCCGTCCGGGCTGAGCAGCGGGGCCATCTTCAGCAGGATGTCGCGCTGCGTCGGCTTGTCGAAATAGATCATCACGTTGCGGCAGAACAGCGCATCATCGGGTAGCGCGCATCGAGCAGGTTCAGCGGCCGGAAGGTGATCAGTTCGCGCAGTTCGTCGATCACCCGGACCTTGCCGGCGTTGATGCCGCTGCCGCGCCGGAAGTAGCGGCGCTTGCGGGCCTCGTCGAGTTTCTCGATCCGCTCCTCGGGGTAGATGCCGGCCGCTGCGGTCTCCAGCACGTTGGTGTCGATGTCGGTGGCCAGAATCTTCACCGGCGGCGTCAGCGAGTCGTACGCCTCGCAGGCGGTGATCGCCAGCGAATACGGCTCCTCGCCCGTGCTGGCCGCCGAGCACCAGATCTTCGCTGGCGTGTGGCGGCCCTTCTTGATCAGGAAGTCCCGAAGAATGTCGAAGTGATGCGCCTCGCGGAAGAACGAGGTCAGGTTGGTGGTCAGCGCGTTGGTGAACGCCTGCCATTCGTCCTCGCTGCCGCGCGCTTCGAGCTGGTCGAGATAGTCCTTGAACGCCACCAGGTTCAGCGCCCGCAGGCGCCGTCCGAGCCGGCTGTAGACCATGTCGCGCTTGGATTCCGACAGCGCGATGCCGGCGCGGCCGTGGATCAGCTGGCGCACGCGTTCGAAGTCGCGCGCGGTGAAGGTGAAATCGCGATCGTCGGCCGCGATCGGTTCTTCGGCAACGGCAGATCGGCTCATGGCGGTCAGAACTCGGTCCACTGTTCGCTGCTGCCGCTGGCGCGCTTGGCCACCGCTGCCGGCGCGGCGGCGGATGCACGACGGACGGGCAATGCCGTACGGCCCTGCGGACGGATAGCCGGCACGGCAGCCGGCGACCACGCCGGCATTCCGGCACTCACCGGCGGCCCGCCATCGTTGGCGCTGACGCGGAAGCTGGCGACCGACGCTCGCAGTCCTTCGGCCTGCGATTCCAGTGAACGGGCTGCCGCCGAGGCTTCCTCGACCAGTGCCGCGTTCTGCTGGGTCACCTCGTCCATCTGGGTGACCGTCCGGTTGACCTGCTCGATGCCCTGGCTCTGCTCCTGCGAGGCCGCCGAGATCTCCGCCATGATGTCGGTCACCCGCTTCACGCTGGTGACGATCTCGTCCATGGTCTTGCCGGCCTGCTCGACCAGCCGGGTGCCATTGCCGACCTTCTCGACCGAATCGCCGATCAGGCTCTTGATCTCCTTGGCGGCGCCGGCCGAGCGCTGCGCCAGGCTGCGCACTTCCGCCGCCACCACCGCGAAGCCGCGGCCCTGC
>CAYPJK010000444.1:0-2811 GCA_964411025.1 uncultured Nevskia sp. | reverse complement strand
GAGCCGGGGCCGGAGCCGGAGCCGGAGCCGGAGCCGAGTCAGTCGGCGCCGCGGCGCTGGCACTGTCAAGGCTGCAGCCATTGGCGTCGACGCGCTCGCCGGCCGGCGTCGCCGGGCACTGGTCGCGGCCATTGGCCACGCCGTCGAAATCATCATCGAGCGCGCAGCCATCAGGGCCGACCGGGGTGCCGGCGATCGAATACGGGCACTGGTCCACCGTGTCGGGCACGCCGTCGCCGTCAGCATCGCCACCGACGCTGCAACCGTCGGCATTCACCTGGGTGCCCGCGGGGGTGTACGGGCAATCGTCGAGTTCGTCCGACACGCCGTCGCCATCGCCGTCGACGACCAGCGTGGGCGCCGCGGCCAGCTGCATCGGCCCGAGCAACAGCACGGCAAGCAATGCCGAGGCTCGGGAGCGTGCGGTGGAATTCATCAGATTGTGTCCCCGTCAGGAATGAATCGCAGTTAACCTGCGTTATTTGTGAATCTAATGCATCGAATGTACCCGATCCGGGGGTGATTTTCGCCGGATTAGCATTCCTACGTTCCGGACTGACCTGTTTTGCCCATGTCGCCCATCACACCGCATTCTCCGCTGGTTCTGGCGTCAGGCTCGCGTTATCGCGCCAGCCTCCTGGCCCGGCTGGGTGTGCCATTCGAGGCGATCGCCTCGGATGCGGACGAAAGCCGCCTTCCGGGCGAATCGCCGCAGGCGCTCGCCGAACGGCTGGCGGAGGTCAAGGCGCTGCGGCTGGCAGCGCGATTCCCGGAACGCTGGGTGCTGGGCTCCGACCAGGTCGCCGCGCTGGGCGACCGCGTGCTCGGCAAGCCCGGCAGCCGGGACGCTGCGATTGCCCAGCTGCGCGCGCAATCCGGCCGGCAGGTCGATTTCATCACGGCGGTCGCGCTGGTCCAGGCGGCCAGCGGTGCCGTGCATCGCCATGTCGATCTGACCCGCGTGCGTTTCCGCGAGCTGACGGCCGGGGAAATCGAACGCTATGTCGATGCCGAACCCGCTTTCGACTGCGCCGGCAGTTTCAAGAGCGAGGGGCTCGGCATCGCGCTGGTCGAGGCGATCGACAGCGCCGACGCCACCGGCCTCGTCGGCCTGCCGCTGATCGCGGTACGCCGGCTGCTCGCGACGATCGGCCAGCCGCTGCCGTGAATGCCGGCTAGCTGCCCGCCAGCCAGGCCGGCAGCGCGTGAACGCCGTCGACCACGGCCGTCGCGCCGGCCTTGTGCAGACGGCCGGGTTCATGGACGCCGCAGGCCACACCGAGCGCCGGCATGCCGATGGCCCGGGCCATCGCCACGTCGTATTCGGTGTCGCCGATCATCAGCGCCCGCTCTGGCGTGATACCGGTCTCGCGCAGGATTTCCTCGAGCATCAAGGGATGCGGTTTGTCGGCGGTTTCGTCCGCACACCGGCTGGTCTCGAACAGCGGCCGGACGTGGCCGTGATCGTCGAATGCGCCTTCCAGCCCGGCGCGCGGCTTGCCAGTGGCGACCGCCAGCCGGAAGCCGAGGCGGCGCAGTTCCGTCAGCGCATCGGCAACACCATCGAACAGCGGCGTGGAATGAATCTTCAGCCCGGATTCCCGGCGATGCAGCAGCAACTGGCGCATCACCCACTGCGGGTCGAACTCCGGATACAGCCGGCGCATGCCGTCCTCGAGCCCGAGGCCGATCAGTTCGGCGATCTGGTGGTTCTCGCGCGGCGGCAGGCCGAGATCGCGGATCGCGGCCTGCGTGGTGCTGACGATCAGGCCGGCCGAATCGGCCAGCGTTCCATCCCAGTCGAAGATCAGCAGGTCGAACGCCGGCACCGGCTCAGCGTCCCGGCCCGAGCACGTCGAGGAACTCGCGCAGTTCGCCCGTCATGGGCGCGTTCAGGATCAGCTTGCCGAACTCGCTATCAGCCGGCAGCTGCAGGAAATGGGAGTGCAGGAACATCCGCCGCAAGCCCTTGTCACGAATCGGTTTCTGATCGTCGCGGAGACCGTACTTGCGGTCGCCGGCCACCGGATGGCCCAGCGCCAGTGCGTGCACGCGGATCTGGTGGGTGCGGCCGGAAAAGATATGCACCTCGCAGAGCGTCGCATCCTTGTAGTGCGCCTGCGGCACGAAACGCGACTTCGACGGCTTGCCGTCTTCCTCGTCGATGTCGACGAAACGCTCGCCGCCGGGAATGGCCCGCTTGACCAGTGCGGCGTCGACATCGCGGGCGCCGCCCTGCAGCCGGCCGACCAGCAGCGCGAAGTAGCGCTTGTCGGCCAGGCCCTCGCGGAATGCGCGCTGGGCACGGAGCAGGCCCGGGCGGGACTTCGCCAGCAGCAGCACGCCGCTGGTGTCGCGATCCAGGCGGTGAGCCAGTTCCAGGAAGTCGTACTTGCCCCAGCTGCGTGCCGCCTCGATGACGCCGTAGGCGATACCGGTGCCACCGTGCGAGGCAAGCCCGGCCGGCTTGCAGATCGCCAGGTAATGCTCGTCCTCGTGGACGATGGCCTCGCGCAGCCGGTTCAGTACTGCGTCCGGCGCCCGCACCTGCTCGGTTTTCTCGGCGATCCGCACCGGCGGGATGCGCACCTCCTCGCCGAGCGCCAGCTTGCGGTCCGGCTTCGCCCGCCCCCCGTCCACCCGCACCTGCCCGGAACGCAGGATCAGGTAGATGTGCGACTTCGGCACACCCGGCAGGCACTTCATCAGGTAGTTGTCGATGCGCTGGCCGTCCTCGTTCGGGCCGATCGTCATGAGGACGACCACGCTCGGCAGGTTGGCCGGCTCGGCGACCTTGGCCTACCCCGCCGC
>CAYPJK010000443.1:0-2818 GCA_964411025.1 uncultured Nevskia sp. | reverse complement strand
CAGTTCCTTGTAGCGCTGCAGCACGCCCTGCACATCGCGGGCGGTGTTGTAGTGCTCCGAACCGATGACGTTCGGATCAAGCTGGCGCGAGGTCGAATCGAGCGGGTCCACCGCCGGGTAGATGCCGAGCGAAGCGATGTCACGCGACAGCACGACAGTGGCGTCGAGGTGCGCGAAGGTGGTTGCGGGGCTCGGATCGGTCAGGTCGTCCGCCGGCACGTAGACGGCCTGGATCGAGGTGATCGAGCCGGTCTTGGTCGAGGTGATGCGCTCCTGCAACGCGCCCATTTCTTCGGCGAGGGTCGGCTGGTAGCCCACTGCCGACGGCATACGGCCGAGCAGTGCCGACACTTCGGTACCGGCCAGCGTGTAGCGGTAGATGTTGTCCACGAAGAACAGCACGTCGCGGCCTTCGTCGCGGAAGTACTCCGCCATCGTCAGGCCCGACAGCGCCACGCGCAGACGGTTGCCAGGCGGCTCGTTCATCTGGCCGTACACCATCGCCACCTTCGACTCCGGCAGGTTGTCGCGGACGATGACCTTGGAGTCCGACATCTCGTGATAGAAGTCGTTGCCTTCGCGGGTACGTTCACCGACGCCGGCGAACACCGACAGGCCCGAGTGCTCCTTGGCGATGTTGTTGATCAGTTCGAGCATGTTGACGGTCTTGCCGACGCCGGCACCGCCGAACAGACCGACCTTGCCGCCCTTCGCGAACGGGCAGAGCAGATCGATGACCTTGATGCCGGTTTCCAGCAGTTCGGTCGAGCCGGACTGGTCTTCGTAGCTCGGGGCGTCGCGGTGGATCGCCCAGTGATGTTCGGATTCGACCGGGCCCACTTCGTCGATCGGCTCGCCGAGCACGTTCATGATGCGGCCCAGGGTGGCCTTGCCAACCGGCACCGAGATCGGGGCACCGGTGTTGGAAGCGACGAGGCCGCGCTTCAGGCCGTCCGACGAACCCAGCGCGATGCAGCGCACGATGCCGTCGCCGAGCTGCTGCTGCACTTCGAGCGTCAGCTCGGTGCCGGTCACCTTGAGCGCGTCATAGACCTTCGGGATCGCATCACGCGGGAATTCGACGTCGATGACCGCGCCGATAATTTGAACGATCTTGCCGTTGCTCATCGCTGTTTCTCTATCCGGAATTCTTGGGGTACCGCTTTAAAAAATGCGTGCTCAGACCGCTGCCGCGCCGCCGACAATTTCCGCCAGTTCCTTGGTGATGCTGGCCTGGCGAGCCTTGGTGTAGGCGAGCTGCAAGCCGTTGATGATCTTGCCGGCGTTGTCGGTGGCCGCCTTCATCGCGACCATGCGGGCGCTCTGTTCGCTGGCGACGTTCTCGACCACGGCCTGGTAGACCTGCGACTCCACGTAACGCTGCAGCACGGTGTCGAGCAGTTCGGCAGCGCTCGGCTCGTACAGGTAGTCCCAGTTGTCGGCGAGCTTCTGCACACCGGCATCCGGCTGCACCGGCAGCACCTGGCGAACGCCCGGACGCTGGGTCATGGTGTTCACGAACTGCGTCGACGCCAGGTACAGGCGATCAATGCGGCCTTCGCGGTAGGCGTCGGTCAGCACCTTGATGGCGCCGAGCAGCTGGTCGAGGTGCGGCTTGTCGCCGAGGTTCGAGTTCTGCGCGACGACCTTGCCGCCGACGCGGCGGAAGAACGACAGGCCCTTGTTGCCGATCACGGCGTACTCGGCCTCGATGCCGGCATCACGCCATTCGCGGATCGAACGGGTCAGCTGGCGGAACAGGTTGGTGTTCAGACCGCCGCAGAGGCCACGGTCGGTGGACACCACCAGCACGCCCACACGCTTCACCGGCCGGTCGGCCATGAACGGATGGGTGACTTCGGTGTTCGCCTGCGACAGATGCGCGATGGTGCGGCGGATCTTCTCGGCGTACGGACGCGCTTCGGTCATCCGGACCTGGGCGCGGCGCATCTTCGAGATCGCCACCTTTTCCATCGCGCGCGTGATCTTCTGCGTGTTCTTCACGCTCTTGATCTTGCTGCGGATTTCTTTGGCGCCTGCCACTGTATTTCTCGGTCGTGCTCAGGAATCGCTTAGATCGCGGACTGCTTCTTGAACGCGGTGATCGCGGCCTTCAGCTCGCCTTCGATCGCGTCGTTCCAGTCGCCCTTGACGTTGATCTTGTCGAGCAGCGGCTTCTGTTTGGTGACGAGGTACTGCTGCAGCGCGGCCTCGAACGCACCGATCTTCTCGACCGCGACGTCGTCCAGGAAGCCCTTTTCAGCCGCGTAGATCGACGCCGCCATTTCGGCGACCGACATCGGCGCGTACTGCTTCTGCTTCATCAGCTCGGTGACGCGCTGACCGCGCTCGAGCTGCTTGCGGGTGGCTTCGTCGAGATCCGACGCGAACTGGGCGAAGGCCGCCAGTTCACGGTACTGGGCGAGCGCCAGCTTGATGCCGCCCGACAGCTTCTTGATGACCTTGGTCTGGGCCGCGCCACCAACGCGCGACACCGAGATGCCGGCGTTCATGGCCGGACGGATACCGGCGTTGAACAGGTCGGTTTCCAGGAAGATCTGGCCGTCGGTGATCGAGATCACGTTGGTCGGCACGAACGCGGACACGTCACCGGCCTGCGTTTCGATGATCGGCAGCGCCGTGAGCGAACCGGTCTTGCCCTTCACTTCGCCATTGGTGAGCTTCTCGACTTCCGTCGCGTTGATGCGCGCGGCGCGCTCGAGCAGGCGCGAGTGGAGATAGAACACGTCGCCCGGATAGGCTTCGCGGCCCGGCGGGCGGCGCAGCAGCAGCGACATCTGGCGATAGGCGACGGCCT
>CAYPJK010000442.1:0-2825 GCA_964411025.1 uncultured Nevskia sp. | reverse complement strand
CGATTCCGGCCGCTGGATCGCGGTCGGCCGGCTCGATCTCAACACCTCCGGCCTGCTGCTGCTGACCAATGATGGCGAACTGGCGCGGCGGCTGACGCATCCGAGCTTCGAGCTGGAACGCGAGTACGCGGTGCGCGTGCTCGGCAGCATCACCAACGAAACCCTGAACAAGCTGCGCAAGGGCGTGGAGCTGGAAGACGGCCCGGCGCACTTCGACAAGATCGAGGCCGGCGGCCACAACGAGGCCGCGTTCGAGGACGAGGATGACGGCGCCGAAGCCAAGTCGGCCGCCAACACCTGGTGGCGCGTCACGCTGAAGGAAGGCCGCAACCGCGAGGTGCGCCGGCTGTTCGAATCGCAGGAGCTGAAGGTCAGCCGCCTGATCCGCGTCCGCTACGGCCCGATCGTGCTCGGCCGTGGCGTGAAGTCCGGCGGCTACCGCGAGCTGGACAAGGACGAGCTGAACGCGCTGCGCGCTGCGGTTGGCTTCGCCGCGCCGAAGAAGGCAAAGCCGCAGCGCGAGCGCCGTTCACGGCCGGGTGCGGAAGAACGCAGAGCCGGCGACGTGCCGCGCCGCGACGCGGTCAAGAAGGTCGACCGCACCGCCAAGCCCGCCGGCTGGACCGGCTACCGCCCGCGCAAGCCGGAGTAGCCCGCCGCCGGCCTGCCCCGGTGAGGCCGCCGGGGCTTCGCTCAGCGCGCCAGCGAGTCGTACAGCGCGATGTATTCCTGCGTGACCCGGTGTGTCGGGTCGAGGTGGATCATCGGCTGGTGGCGCTCGTGCGATTCCTTGACCCGCACCGACGACGACAGCGTCGCGTCGAGCAGCGGCTGGCCTTCGGCCTTGAGTTCCGCCACCACGCGCTGCATGAGCTTTGCGCGTGACTGGAACTGGTTGACGATGATCCCTTCGATCTTCAGATCGTCGTTGTGGTCGGCGCGGATCTCGTGGATGTTGTCGATCAGCGTGTACAGCGCCTGGCGCGCGAATTCGTCGCAATCGAACGGAATCAGCACGCGGTCGGCCGCGATCAGCGCCGAGCGGCTGTAGAAGTTCAGCGCCGGCGGCGTGTCGATGAACACCGCGTCGTAGCCCTTCAGCTTGTCCAGGGCCTGGTTCAGCTTCTGCACCTTCTGCTTGGCTTCGAGCTTGACCTGCAGGTCATCGAGCCGCGTGCTGGCGGCGACCACGTCGAGGTTCTCGAACGGCGAGTTGGTCGCGTAGGTCACGAACGGCGGCGGCTGGATCGAGAAGCCGAGGGTGGATTCGAAGAAGTCGGCGATCGAGCGGTCGGCGGTGGCGGCCAGCGGCCCCAGCAGGTACTGCGTCGAATTGCCCTGGGTGTCGAGGTCGATGACCAGCGTGCGCAGGCCGCGGCTGGCGGCAATGGCGGCGAGGTTGCTGACGATGGTCGTCTTGCCGACGCCGCCCTTCTGGTTGAACACGACACGACGGATCATCGTTGGAGCCCGAAAAATGGTGCAGCGCACATGCGCCAGCGGATTATTGCCGGATTCGGCTCAGCCCTTGGCGATTTTTCCGGAGGCCGGCACGGCGGCTCCGTCGGCACGCAGCGCGGCGGCTGTGGCGGCGAGGTAGCGCTCGATCAGCACGCCCATCTTGTTGACGATGAACGGCCCGGCCAGCGGGCGGTACAGCAGCGGCACCGGCACGTCGTGCATCACGCCGTTGACGGCGAAGCGCATGTCGGTTTGCGCGCCCTGCGCCCGCAGCTGGATTTCCCCGCCGATCAGCGCATTGCCGTGACCGGGCAGGGGCTTCCAGCGGATCGTGGCACCCGGCCGGTCGACGTCGTACTGGGCGGCATAGCTCAGGTCATGCGCGATCTTGGCGATCCGCACGCCCATCGTCCGCATGTCCCAGCGGTACTGGTTGGGGCCGAGCCGGGTCAGCTTCTTCAGGTTCGGGAAACGGCCGATGGTCGCTTCGAGGTCATCGAGCAGGCGCAGGGCCTGCGTCGGGTCGACCGGAAGCAGCAGGCGGCGCTCGATGTCGAGCGTGATGTTCACAGGCGCAGTCCTCCTTTGATCAGGGTGGCGTGCACGGCCGGCGTCAGCTTGCGGTAGCGGTGGCCGTCGAGCACGTACAACGGTTCGTCGATCCGCGCCGGATCGAAGCCCTCGCGCTTCAGATCGACCTTGCGGAACTTGAAGGTGGCGGTCACTTCCTGCTCGCGGCGCAGGCGGATGAACAGCGGCACGGCGTAGGCCGGCAGCGCGGCACGCAGTTGCGCGGCGATGCCGGTCGCGTCGAAGCGGGATGGCGTCCACGACAGTGCGGCCATTCCGGCGCGGCCGTCGCAGCCCGGCACTTCGACGCCGTAGACCACGGCCTGCTCGACGCCATCGATCCGGTTCAGGGCCGCCTCGACCTCGGTGGTGGCGACGTTCTCGCCCTTCCAGCGGAAGGTGTCGCCGACCCGGTCGACGAACTGGATGTGGCGGAAGCCCTGGTCGCGAACCAGATCGCCGGTGTTGAACCAGCAGTCGCCCGGCTTGAAGACATCACGCAGCAGCTTGGCTTCGTTGGCGCGGGTGTCGGTGTAGCCGTCGAACGGGGCGCGCTCGGTGATCTCCGAGATCAGCAGGCCGACGCCGCCGCTGGCCACGCGCCGGAGCCGCCCATTGGTTCCGCGCAGCGGGGCTTCGGCATCGTGATCGAATTCGACGATCGCGTACGGCAGCGGGCAGAAGCCTGCCGTCTTCGACAGGTTGAAGCCGTTGACGAAGGCGAGGTTGGATTCGCTGGCGCCGTAGAACTCGGCGATCCGGGCGATCCCGAACCGGTGCTGGAAGGCATCCCA
>CAYPJK010000441.1:0-2829 GCA_964411025.1 uncultured Nevskia sp. | reverse complement strand
GTGCCGCCAGCACCGGCACGACCCAGGTCACGCTGACGATCTCGGCCACCGATGCTGAAACCGGCATCCTCGACATGCGCGTCGCCACCGACGGCGTGGTCGACAGCGAGGCCTGGGAGCCGTACGCGACGAGCAAGAACGTGACGCTGTCCGATGCGCCGGGCACCAAGACCGTCGCCGTGCAGTTCCGCAACCGTGCCGGCCAGGCGGCCGATCCGGTCACCGATACCATCGAGCTGACGGCTCCGCTGCGTGCGTTCTCGGTCAACGACGCCCGCCTGACCGAAGGCAATTCCGGAACCTCGCTGATGACCTTCACGGTGCGGCTGTCGGAAGCCGCCGCCAGCGAAGTGTCGGTCGGCTACGCCACCGCCAACGGCACGGCCACCGCCGGCTCGGATTACATCGCCACCAGCGGCCGTCTGAGCTTCGCCGCCGGCCAGCTGACGCGAACGGTCTCGGTGACCATCAATGGCGACACCACGGTCGAGCCGGACGAGACGCTGTTCGTCAACCTCAGCAGCCCCACTGGCGCCACGATCGCCGACGCGCAGGGCATCGGCACCATCGCCAATGACGATGCCGCCGCCGGCGTGCCGGGCATCACCGTGCAGACCCGCAGCTACAACTTCGGCAATGTCCGGGTGGGGACGTCGAGCCCCGAGCGTTCGCTGGTCATCACCAGTTCCGGTACTGCACCGCTGGCGATCACCGGCATCCGCCTGACCGGCGATTACGCCGGCACCAGCAACTGCCCGCGCTCGCTGGCACCGGGCGCCACCTGCGCCCTGACCGGCACCTTCCGGCCGACCGCCACCGGCCCGCGGCCGGGCTCGGTGACCATCACCAGCAACGCCCCGGACAGCCCGACCGTCATCAACCTGTCGGGCAACGGCACCTGATCGGTCGCGGTGACCGCTCGCGCCTGACCCCGACGCGAGCGGTCACCCAAGCCGTCCTTGAGGCTGCCGGCATCGCGCCGGCAGCCTTCTTTTCTTGTCGGCATGCCGCGCGCCGTCAACGCGCCGCGCACTGCCACCACTAACATTCAATCGCCAGCACCTGAGGGCTGGCGGTGCGACACCCAGGGCAAGCGGCCTGGCAGAGGTCGCTGCGTTGCCATCAAGAAGGGAGAACAGCCATGCATCTGAAATACAGGCTTCAACTGAAACAGCTGGCCCTGGGACTGATCGCCGGCGGCATCAGCGCCACGGCGCTCGCCGCAGGCGGGATGCCGGCCAAACCGATTCCGACCTACCCGCTGGTCGCCCCGGGCGATACCCAGGTGATCGAACTACCAGAGGCATTGCGCGATCTGCGCGGTACCCGGCCCGATGACAAGACCAACGCGCCCTACCTCGCCCCGTATGCGACGTCCGGCCGCATCGGCTTCCCGATTTCGGCCGAAAAGCTCGCCAAGGACGTCCGCCTGAAGGTGTCCGACTTCCGGCTGCGGTCCGTCGATCCGGCCCGGCTGGCGCGCCTTGTTGCGAAGGCAGCCGGTGGCCCGGTCGACGCGATCGTGACGCTGAAGATGAAGATGACGCCGGAAGGCCTGCTGTCCGATGCCGAGATGAACGCGCAGCGCGGCCAGATCGGCCGGCTGCAGGAGGCCGTGCTGTCCGCCTTGTCCGGCCAGAGCCACCAGCTGCTGCATCGCTACCGCTACGTCCCGCAGCTGTCGCTGAAGCTCGACGCCCGTGCGCTGCAGCTGCTCGCCGCGCTGCCGGACGTCGCCGATGTGCAGGAAGTCGAGCTGTCCGCGCCCGATCTGGCCGACAGCGCGCCGCTCGTCGGATCGACCGACCTGCTGGAACGCGGGCTCAGCGGGAACAACTGGGTCGTCGCGGTACTTGATACCGGCATCGATCTGAACCATCCGTTCCTGCGCGGTTATGTGGCCGAGGCCTGCTACTCCGGCAACGGCAACTGCCCGAACGGCACCGCACAGCAGTCCGGCGCCGGCTCGGCCGCCGCCTGCAGCTACTCGCTTGACTGCCGCCACGGCAGCCATGTCGCCGGCATCGCCACCGGCGCGTCGCAGACCGGCTTTACCGCGCTCGAAGGCATCGCCCGCAATGCCCGCGTGATGCCAGTGCAGGTATTCAGCCAGTTCACCGACAACGACTGTACGGCCGCGGGCAAGGGCAGCCCCTGCGCCCTCGCACGCACCGACGACATCGTCGCGGCGCTGGAATACGTCTACAGCCAGCGCACGAACTACTCGATCGCGGCCGCCAACATGAGTCTCGGCGGTGGCCGCTACACCGGTTTCTGCGATTCCGATGCGCGCAAGCCGGCCATTGACAATCTGCGCGCCGCCGGCATCGCCACCATCGTTTCAGCTGGCAACAAAGGCTATACAGACGCGGTGGGTTCACCGGGCTGCATCTCCTCGGCGGTCGTGATCGGCGCGACGAACAAGAACGACACCGTCGCCGATTACTCGAACAGCATCAATTTCCTCGACATGCTGGCACCGGGCAGCAACATCACCTCGTCGGTCCCGGCCAGCGCCTTCGGCGTCATGAGCGGCACGTCGATGGCCGCGCCGCATGTCGCTGCCGCGTGGGCGCTGCTGCAGTCGCAGCAGAACCGGTCGGTCTCCGACACGCGCCAATTGCTGATCAACACCGGCACGCCGATCACCGACACCCGTGCCGGCGCCAGCAACCGGGTCAAGCGGCGCATCAACGTGCTGGCCGCCGCCAATCTGAACAACGTCACGCTGACCGACTTCGCGCCGCGCGAATTCCGCGCCCCGCGCCCGATCCCGCATGACTTCAACTTCGCCGCCAATCGCACCTACTGGTCGGCCGTCGGCCTGCG
>CAYPJK010000440.1:0-2830 GCA_964411025.1 uncultured Nevskia sp. | reverse complement strand
CGCCTGGCAGATGATCATCGACACGCCAGCGCCGGCCCGTGTGCTGGAGCTGATCGAGCAGGAAAGAATCACTTCGTTCTTCGCCCCTCCAACGGTCTGGATCAGCCTGCTGCGCCATCCGGACTTCGCCACCCGCGACCTGTCGTCGCTGGAGAAGGTCTATTACGGCGCTTCGATCATGCCGGTGCCGGTGCTGCAGGAGCTGCGCCAGCGGCTGCCGAAGGCGCAGCCGTTCAACTGCTATGGCCAGACCGAGATCGCGCCGATGGCCACGGTGCTGCGCCCGCACGAGCACGAGGCGCGTCCGGCCTCGGCCGGCCGGCCGGTGTTCAACGTCGAGACCCGCGTCGTCGATGACGACTTCAAAGACTGCGCCCCCGGCACGCTCGGCGAGATCGTCCACCGCAGCCCGCAGCTGACCCTGGGCTACTGGAACAAGCCGGAGCAGACCGCCGAAGCATTCGCCGGCGGCTGGTTCCGCTCCGGTGACCTCGGCTACTTCGACGACGAGGGCTATCTGAACATCGCCGATCGCGTCAAGGACGTCATCAACACCGGCGGCGTGCTGGTGGCCAGCCGCGAGGTCGAGGAAGCGCTGCTGACCCACGCGGCGGTGTCGGAAGTCGCCGTGGTGGCGCTGCCCGATCCGAAGTGGATCGAGGCGGTGGCGGCGTTCGTGGTGCTGCGCGATGGCGCCAGCGCGACCGACGAGCTGCTGATCGCCCACGCCAAGGCGACGCTGGCGCCGTACAAGGTGCCGAAGCAGGTGATCTTCGTGCCGAATCTGCCGCGCAACACCGCCGGCAAGATCCTGAAGCGCGAGCTGCGCAAGGCGCACACCGGCTCCGAGCAGATGTTCGCCACCGGCTGAAACAAAACAGCGCCGGCCCTGAACGGTTCAGGGCCGGCGCGTCGGTGGACTCAACCGCTCAAGCGGCGGCGCGGGCCCAGCGGTTGGCGCGCTGGAAGGTGCCGATGTCGTTGAAGCGCACGCCCATCTCGCGCATCACCCGATGGGCGACCGGCGCGGTCATCTGGCGAATGTAGAACGGCTCCTTGACCACGAAGTGATGGATCGCGTGGGTCGAGCCGAAGTTGAAGCAGAACAGGTGGAAGGGCGTCATCCACCATGTGTTCAGCACCTGGCACTGCTGCAGTTCGTTGCCCGGCTCGACATCGCCGAAGTAGTGCATGTTCGAGCTGACGAAATGCAGGCAGAAGCTGCGCAGCACGTTCGGCGCGATCCAGGCGACGACCAGGAAATCGACCACCCGCATGGTCGACTGGATCCAGTTCCACCAGCCGATCTCGGTGCCGGCCAGCAGCGCCAGCCCGTTCAGCGCATGGAAGCCGAGGAAGTTGTACCAGAGACCGATCTGCACCCAGCCGAGCGGGAAGTAGCCGGCTGCCGCGCTGACGAACAGCTTCAGGCGCTTGTGTTTCGGCACCTTGCCCATCCGCAACACTACCGACAGCAGGTTGTCGCCAGTCATGAACAGCCGCTTCACGCCCCAGGCTTCGCCGTTGGTGATGGCGCGCTCTTCGAGGTCATTGGCCTGGCCGGAGAACTTGTGGTGGTTGAAGTGCAGCGTGCGGCGCGCCCAGGGGTTGATCGTCGTCGGCCGCGCCAGCCAGACCAGCGCCATCATCGTGTGATGCGCCCAGGGCGTCTTCTTGAAGTACATCCAGTGGATCAGGTCGTGTTCCAGCTCGTGGGTCAGCGACGCGAACACCGCGACCAGCGGGATGCACAGCCAAGCGCTGATCAGGCCCGCGTAGTAGGCCCAGCCGCTGGCCACGATGCCGGCCCAGGCGAAGGCGAGGATCGCCGCGCCGATGGCGTCCTGTGACTTCAGCATCGGATAGCGCTCGCGCAGGCGCTGGCCTTCGGCGGTGACCACGGCCTTGATGTGGGCGGCCTTCTGTTCATCGGTCATGCGGCTCGGGTCGACGGTGTTCACTCAACGCTCCTCGTGCAACGTGGGGTTACGATGCCGCGCATTGTTCGCTCCGCCTGCCTGCCCCGCCTGATCGCCGACGCCACGATGTTGTCCGCGCACGACAAGTCACCGCTCACCACCGCCACCACGCTGACCAGCTGGGCACGGGCGATCCGCAAGTCGCTCGATGCTGCCGGGCTCGACAGCGCCGCGCTGTTCGCCGAGG
This sequence comes from uncultured Nevskia sp., assembly GCA_964411025.1. GTDB lineage: Bacteria > Pseudomonadota > Gammaproteobacteria > Nevskiales > Nevskiaceae > Nevskia. The sequence continues at coordinate 664 of CAYPJK010000440.1, read as the reverse complement.
CCGGCCTCGACATCGCTGCCCTTGGCGACGCCCAGGCCCGCTATCCGGTGGCCCGCACCAACCGGCTCTGGCAGCTGGCCGTGACCGCCACCGGCGATCCGGCGTTTGCGCTGAAGGTGGCCCGCGAAGCCGGTGTGCTGAGCTTCCACGCGCTCGGCTACTCGCTGGTGGCGTCCGCCACGCTGCGTGAAGCCTTCGAGCGCCTGATCCGCTACTTCCGCGTGGTCAGCGATGGCGCGGAGCTGCGGTTCTCGTGCGATGGCGACCGCTGCCGCTACGAGATCGGCGCGACCGCCGACGGTCATGCGCCGATCCCGGAAGCGGTCGATGCCTTCGCCTACGTGGTCGTGCGTCTTTGCCGCGGCCTGTATCGCCGCGATCACGCACCGATGGAAGTGCGCCTGACGCGCCCGGCCCCGTCCGATCCGACACCGTGGCAGCGCGCGTTCCGCTGCCCGGTACTGTTCGACGCCACGGAGAACCGGCTGCTGTTCGCCGCCGCCGACTTCGATGCGCCGCTGGAATTCGCCAACCCGGAACTGGCCCGGCACAACGACGAGGTGGCGGCCCGCTACCTCGCCCGCTTTGGCAAGCTGCTGGTCCGCGAACGGCTGCGCGCGGTGCTGATCGAACAGCTGCCGCGCGGCGAGCCGTCACAGGACAA
>CAYPJK010000439.1:0-2841 GCA_964411025.1 uncultured Nevskia sp. | reverse complement strand
AACGGATCCGGCACCGTGTACGCCTTGCGCGTGGTCACCTTGAAGATCGACGTCGCCGCCGGCGTCCCCACCCGAAGCTTGGCGCTGACCGAGGTGCCGAACGCATCCGATGACACCACCCCGACCCGTACGACATCACCCCGGACCACCCGGCCCGAGTTTCGAGTGAAGGCACCGCCGTTGATGCTGTACGCGCCACCAGTCACGCTGATCGGAGCCGCGGCATTGATGCCGCTGATCGTCCGGCTCTCGCTGATGACGTTGCGCGATCGTTCCGCGTTGGTCACTGGCGGAAACACGATCGGGTCCGGTGCCGTGTCGGCAGCCCTTGCGCCCGGAAGCGTCATCAAACCCGCCGCAAGAAGCAGCGCTCGCAGCCGGTGCTGCAGCATCCAATCTGTCATGCCTCGTCCCGTGGTGGACACCTTCTGGTGAGGTGTTCAGCGTGGTCTTATCACAGACCCGTTCGGAGTTCCTTTCCGGACAACCAACAAAGTTAAACTATGTTAACAAGTTTATGATTTCTTTTCTGTTTCCAAACGCGCCACCGTGTTTACCCAGGGGCTTGACTGCAAGTTGGAAAAGAGAAAACCAGAAATCGCGCGGTTTATCTGATGCCGCTGTGTGAACAGGTCCTAATTTAAAAATTGTCCACTTCCTGATTTCTGAGGACGATGTCGGCTCAGCGAAGCACCGTCCACTTCCCTTCATTTGCCTTTTCCGGAAACGGGCACGACGACGGGTCAGTGCCGCTGGAGGGCATTCAATGGACCACGAAGTCAGGCGGAATCGGCTTCGGCGGCGGCAGCGGCTCGCCGAGCATTTCCAGCAGCGAGGCCTCGATGTTGTCGCAGATCGCGCCCAGCGCGAGGTCGTTGTCATCGAAACCGAACGGTGCTTCCAGCTCTTCCGCGATCGCTTCGAGCGCCATGAAGGTGTAGGCGACAAACGCGGCGAACACCGGCGCGTACCAGCCGATGGTGCCGACCAGCGCAAACGGCAGCAGCGTGCAGTAGAAGTAGATCGTGCGGTGAACCATCACCGAGAAGGTCAGCGGAATCGGCGTGCCGGCAATGCGCTCGCAGCCGCCAATCGCATCGCCCAGGGTATTGAAGCTCTGCTCCATCGACGCCGACAGGATGTCCGGCAGTTGGCCGCTGCGCCGCGCGGCGTGCAACTGATCACCCAGCAGTTGCTGGATCACCACCGGCTTCCAGCGCGCCGGCAGCACGCGCGACAGGTCGGCCGGCACCAGCAAGCGCTGCAGGTCGTCGGTCGCATCGGTGCCCCGCAGCTGATGTCGGAAGGCATGCGCATGGGCGATCAGCGCCCGCACGAAGCGCTGGGCCTCGGGCGACTTCGGTGCCCATTCGGTCAGCGTCAGCGCCTGCCGGGCCAGCGCCCGCGAGGCATTCATGATCGTGCCCCACAGCTTTCGCGCATCCCAGTAGCGCTCGTGACTGACATTGATCCGGAAGCCGAGGAAGATGGCCAGGGCCAGCCCGAGCAGGGTGAACGGCTGCAGATTCAGTTCGAGGCGGTGCAGCCAGGCGGCGTCGACCGAGATGTGCAGCACCTGGGCGAACACCGCCAGCCCGCCGATGATCAACAGCCGCGGTACCAGCTTGCGCAGCACCGAGCCGCGCCAGATGAACAGCATCCGGAACCAGTGCGGCCTTGGGCGAACGATCATCGTGGCGTCCCGTCAGCCAGCGCCGCCCGCAGTCGCGCCTCGTCGAAGAAGGTTTCGCAGAGCAGCGTGCCGTCTTCGTCGATCAGCACCGGAATCAGGTGCCCCCAGCGTCCGGCCCAGCCGGCGCGGCTGTCGACGTCAGCCACCGCCAGTCGCGGCAGCAGATCCGGGCAGGCCACGGCAAAGGCTTCGAGAAATTCCTCGCACAGCCCGCAGCCATCCCGCCCGAGCAGGGTCAAGGTCATCGCGTCCGCCATCGGGATCAGGGCTTGGCCGGGACGCCCAAGGCGAGGAACAACGGAGCGCCCTGCCGCTGCACCAGCATCGGCACCGTCTGGCCCGGCGTGAGCCGGCCAGCGACCTGGGCATAGCGATCGGCGCTGTCGATCTCCTGGCTGGCGATCGACAGGATCACGTCGCCGACGATCAGCCCGGCATCGCGACCCGGCCCCGGCCCGACCTCGACCACGCGAACGCCACCGGATACGACCTTCTCGGCCCGCCGCTCGGCGTCACCGAGCGTCTGCACGATCACGCCAAGCGGCCGGCCGGCCGGATCGGCCGGTGCCGATTTCGGATCGCCCGACGGCGCACGCTCGCTGCTGCTGCCATCGGCGAGGTCCTGCTCGGCCAGTTCGCCGACTTCCACCTTCACCGTCACCCGGCGGCCGTCGCGCAGCACGTCCAGGGTCACGGTCTCGCCCGGCGTCACGTCGCCGACCAGCGGCTTGAGCGTGCGCGAGGTGGCGATCTCGGTGTCGTTGAACTTGACGATGATGTCGCCGGCCTTGAGGCCGGACTGCTGCGCCGGGCTGTCCGGCAGCACCCGGGCCAGCAGCGCGCCGCCCGGCTTGTCCATGCCGAACGAAGCCGCCAGCTTGCGATCGACCTCCTGCATGACGATGCCCAGCCAGCCACGACGGACGCGGCCAGTTTCCTTCAGCGACTTGGCAACCTTGGCGGCGACGTCGATCGGAATGGCGAAAGCCACGCCCTGGAAGCCGCCGTTCTGGCTGTAGATCTGCGAATTGACGCCGATCACCTCGCCCTTCAAGTTGAACAGCGGGCCGCCGGAGTTGCCGGGGTTCACCGCGGCGTCGGTCTGGATGAACGGCACATACTGCTCGGTTTCCAGATTGCGGCCTTTG
>CAYPJK010000438.1:0-2858 GCA_964411025.1 uncultured Nevskia sp. | reverse complement strand
GGGGCCGGCGTGGGTGTCGGTACCGGGCGCCTCGAACTGCAGCCGCGCCCGCGACGGCAGGTTCGGAATCCAGATCTCCGTCACTTCCAGCAGCAGCGCGGTGTCCTTGGTACCGAGAAAGCCGGTATTGCCGAAGATCCGCGTCAGTCCGATCGACTCCTGATGCACCTGCAGCCGTTCGTAGCCGCGGATATAGGCCCCCGGCGCCACCTCGCCGGGCACGCCGCCGCGGTACTCCGTGACGAAATCGGGAATTCCGGTGCGCGAGCCCGGCACCGTGGTGCCGAGCACACCCGGTGCGCCAGCCAGCGCCTGCAGCGCTCCAATGGCGCCCTGCAGGTTGCCGGTGGTGGCCGCCAGCACCGACAGCGCATTGGTCGGGTCCTGCAGCGCCAGCAGCAGGCCCTGCACGGTGTTGTCGGTGGTGAACAGCGGAATATCGTTGCGTGGCAATGCCGGTTGCAGCGCGGCCAGCAGCACGTCTTCCAGATCGACCTGTACCGGCTGGTTCGGCCGGAACGAGAACTCGCCGCGCACGGCGACACCTTCGATCAGCGTCGAGAAGCTGGCGCCGAACAGATGAATGTCTTCCGGGTACTCGAGGAAATACTGCGCAGTGTCGAGCGGCACCGCTTCCCGCTGGTGGGTGCCAGGCACGCCGCAGGCCGCGATGAAGCTGGTCAGGTCGATCGCGTCGATGCCGGCCGGATTGCCCTCGCGGCGGGCACAGCTGGCATCCGAGGCCGTGGCGCCGGCGGTCGGAATCCGCGAGTGATAGCGCGAGTAGTACAGGCCCAGTTCCGAGCCACCGAGCCAGTCGTCCGGATGCCAGTACAGCGCCAATCCGTACTGGCCGCCGTTGCCCGGATTGCGGTTGGCGCCCCGGCGCAGGGTGAGGCTGGTTTCGCTGACCAGCGCCAGCACGTCATTGCCGGGCGTGCCGATCTGCAGCGGATCGTAGGGCGCCTTGGCGAACGGGGCGATGATGCCCTCGTTGGCCGTCAGGTGGTTGGAGGCATTGAAGAACGACAGATAGGACCCGCGCGGCGGAATGCCGACCGGCCGCCACTCGAACTGATAGAAGGCCTCGAAGCTCAGGCGCTCGTCGATTGGCCCTTTCGCGATCACCATGCCGGCCGGTCGGTAGACCTCGTCCAGCGTGCCGCCCGGCCGGCTCAGGTTGTTGACGTCCGGCGGATTGTTGAAGTTGAGGCTGCCCTGGGTCGCGAAACTGGCCTCGCCCCAGACCAGCCGCTGGCGGCCGATCGAGATGTCGATCGGCCGGTCGTTGATGTCGAAGGTGTCCTGCACGTAGACATCGAGCAGCTGCGCGCCGTAACCGATCTGGTGAATGGTGTCGATGTCGCGCTTGTTGCGCACCACCTGGCCCGGCGGCGTGCCGGGCGTGACGATCTGGTTCGGGTGGTATTCCTTCAGCGTGGTGTTGACGTAGTCGTAGAACAGCAGCACGCCGGCCTCGAACTTCAGGTTGTCGCGGCTGACCTTGAGGCGCGATGTCCACTTGACCGGGGAGGAAATGAAATCGCCCCGGTCATAGTTCAGGTTGCCTTCGTCGTACACCGAGTTGCGGGCGCCAGGCGCATTGAGCCAGCGGGTGTTCGGACCGGTCTGGTCCGGGCTGACGCTGAGGCATTCGTCGGCCGCGCAGAGATTCGGATCAAGGTTCGACTTGCCGACCAGGTTCGGGTCGCGTGCCTCGATGCGCAGCGCCGCGCCGACTGACACACGATTGCTCCAGTCGAACGTCAGTTCATCGAGCCAGCCATCCGCCGCAACCACCTGCGGCAGCAGGCCCAGCACCAGCAGCAGCCGTCTCATGCCCGCCCCTCGCCGCCGCCGTCACCGCGCCGTCGGCGCGGCTTCCAGAACTGGATGCGCGGCAGATCGATGATTTCGGTGCGGTCCATGATCGTTTCGGTCTGGCCCTTCAGGGTCGCGACATGATCCATCAGCGATTCCATGTACACGACGATGCGGAAGATCGACAGGATCACCTCCAGCGCCACCCGCACCACCACCACACCGGAAATGAACAGCACCGGCATGATCAGCAGCAGCCAGATCAGGCCCAGCACCAGCGAGTAGCCGAATACCAGCGCCGCGAGGTAGACATTGATCGCCGCGACGCCGGCCACGCACAGCATGTAGATCGCCGGTGCCAGGCGGGTGGTGACGATCGAGCGCATCTGCACATCGGCGAGGCCAACCAGCACCTCGCCCAGCTCGGCCCGCGTGGCGGCCCACGGCGGCAGGTCGGAACCGGTCGATAGCCCTGTCGAGGAGCCAGTGGCGGACACGCTCGGCCGATCCGGTTTCATTCCTCCGCGTCTCCCCTCGCACTGTTGACTGGTCGACGGTTCGGGCCGTCTTGGATTTCTGTTCCGGATCGCGATCTGCCGTCGCGTATCCGCCGCCGCATCCCTCGGGCGCATGCCGCCGTCGGGATGCTGACGAAGCCGTCACAGCCTACACACGACTGTGACAGCCGACACTGGCATCGTCAGCGCCGCAGGAACGGTCTGCCCGCCGCCGGGCTGGGCGGCGTCCCCTGCCGCCGGTCGCGGGTAACAGCAGCGCAGCGACCGCCATGCCGGCCGCCCCGCGCCGGGCGCGTCCTATCATTCGCTCCCCTCCGCCACGACGATCCCCGAGCCCTGATGTCCGCCTCCCCGACCGGCTATCCGGCCAACCCGGCCCTGCGCATCCACAGTCATTACCGCCACTTCGAACGGGAGCGCGTGCGCTGGTCTGACACCGACCAGATCGGCCACGTCAACAACCTCGCCTTCGCCGCCTACTGCGAAACCGGCCGCTCGATGTTCATGAACCAGGTGACG
>CAYPJK010000437.1:0-2894 GCA_964411025.1 uncultured Nevskia sp. | reverse complement strand
CCGCGATCATGATCTTCATGCGCGACCTCCGCGGCGACGGAAGAACGCGAACCACTTGCTGCCGGCCTCGCTGCGGCTGGCGGTGCCGCTGCCGACGCCGGCGCGCCGGGCCAGCGCATCGGGCACGCCAGGGCGTCCGCCGATACCCGGATGGCCGGCCTTGAGGTACCGGTTCTCGTAGTCCACGCGCAGGATCAGCGCCGCCATCACGCAGACGGTGATCAGGGACGAGCCCCCGTAGCTCATGAACGGCAGGGTCAGGCCCTTGGTCGGCAGCGCGCCCATGTTGACCGCCATGTTGATCAGCGACTGCAGGCCGAACCAGCCGGACAGCCCATAGCAGAGATAGGCGCTGAAGCGGCAGTTCATCGCCTCGGCGACGCGACCGATCGCGAAGCCGCGCCAGACCACGGTGGCGAACAGGCCGATCAGCACCACCACGCCGAGCAGTCCGAACTCTTCGGCGAGGATCGCGAAGATGAAGTCGGTATGCATCTCCGGCAGGTACAACAGCTTCTGCAGGCTGTTGCCGAGGCCGACGCCGCTCCATTCGCCACGGGCAACCGCGATCAGCGACTGCACCAGCTGGAAGTTGTCACCACGCGGGTCCAGCTCGGGGTTCAGGAAGCCGATCACGCGCTTGACGCGGTATGGCGCGATCAGCACCAGCAGCACCAGCACGGCACTGACCGAGGCACCGATCACCGCCATGTCGCGCAGCCGCGCGCCGCCGATGAACAGCATCAGCAGCGCCACGCCCATCAGGATCGCGGTGGCGCCGAAGTCGCGTTCGCCGATCAGCAGCACGCCGACGATCGCCAGCGGAATGAACGGCGCGAACAGGCCCTTGGTGGTGGTGCGCAGCGGCACCTGCCGGCGCACGATGTAGCCGGCCAGATAGACGATCACCGCCAGCCGCGCCGGCTCCGACACCTGCAGCAGGAACGGCCCGATCGGAATCCAGCGGCGCGCGCCGTTGCGGATCACGCCGATGCCCGGCACCAGCACCAGGACCAGCAGCAGCAGCGCCAGCATCAGCAGCAATGGCCCGGTGCTTTCCCAGGATTTCATCGGCACCGCGAAGGCGAGCGTCGCCGCACCGAGACCCATCGCCATGAACATCAGCTGGCGATTGAAGTAGTACAGGGTCGAGGCGCCGGCCATGCGCTCGGACACCGCGACCGAGGCCGAGGCGACCATCACCAGCCCCCAGGCGATCAGGATCGCCACCGCGAGGCAGAAGCCCGTGTCCAGCCCGTAACGGGCCGGCGACAGGCCGAACGGCAGGCTGGCCTGCGCGCTCACGAGGTCAGCTCCAGCACGCGCGCGCGGAACACTGCGCCGCGCTGCTCGTAGTTCTTGAACTGGTCGAGGCTGGCGCAGGCCGGCGACAGCAGCACGCGGTCGCCGTGCTGCGCGGTGGCGCGCGCGACGAGCACCGCCGCCGCCAGGTCATCGACCCGTTGTACCGGCACCCGCCCGGCCAGGTCGCGCTCGATCGCCGCAGCATCCTGGCCGAACAGGATCGCCAGCCGCGCCTTGGCGGCCAGCGGCGCGCGCAGCGCGGTGAAATCCTGGCCCTTGCCCTGGCCGCCGCCGATCCACACCAGCGGACCCTGCAGGCCCTGCAGCGCCGCCAGCGTGGCACCGACGTTGGTGCCCTTGGAATCGTTGATCCACGACACGCCATCGAGGTCGGCCACCCATTCGCAGCGGTGCGCCAGGCCCGGAAAGCTGAACAGCGCGGCGAACATGCCGGCCTCGTTGAGGCCGGCGGCCTCGGCCAGCGCGAACGCGGCCAGCGCGTTGGCCGCGTTGTGCAGGCCTTCGATCTTCAGGCTCGACACCGGGAACAGCGGTGTTTCGCCACGCGCGGCCCAGATCTCGCCGTCGTGCTCGATAAGCCCGTAATGGCCTTTCGCCGGCGCATCCGGCCCGAAGCTGACCACGCGGCGCGCGGTGTGCGCGCCGCTGTGCGTGGCGCGGTCGTCGCGGTTGACGACGGCCGTCTGCGCGTGGGCGAAGATTCGCGCCTTGGCCGCGATATAGCGTTCCAGCGAGCCATGCCGATCCAGGTGATCCGGGGAGATGTTCAGCACCGTCGCCGCGACCAGCTTCAGCGTTTCGGTGGTTTCCAGCTGGAAGCTCGACAGTTCCAGCACGTACAGCTGGTTGGCGTCGTCGAGCAGATCGAGCGCCGGCGTACCGAGATTGCCGCCGACACCCGCACGCACGCCGGCGTCGCGCGCCATCGCGCCGACCAGTTCGGTCACCGTGCTCTTGCCGTTGGAGCCGGTGATGCCGATCACCGGTGTGTCGCCGACCGCGCGGGCAAACAGTTCGATGTCGCCGATCAGTTCGACCTTCGCAGCAAGCAGCGATTGCACGAAGGGATCGTCCAGCGGCACGCCAGGCGAGATCACGGCGAACGCGAACTGCGACAGCGGGGCCGGCGCGGCAAAGGCACCGACATGGACGGCCTCGACGCCCGGCAGCGCCCGCAGCGCGTCCAGCTCGCCGGGGGCAGCGCGGGAGTCGGTCAGCACCATCCGTGCGCCTTCGCGCGACAGGTAGCGCGCGGTCGAGCCGCCGCTCTTGCCGAGGCCGACGACCAGCACCCGGACGCCGAGGTAGCGCGGTCCGGGCGGATGCGTCGGTGCGTCGTCGCGTGGCCGGGTCATCAGCGCGCCTCCGCCGCGGACACGCAGCCGCCCGGCATGGCGCTGTCGGCGCGTTGCGCTGATTCCCGCTGCCGAATCGGCAGCCCAGCCGCCGGCCGATGGCCGTCGGCGTTCGTCGCATGCGATGAACCCCACGCTTCGCGAGACCGTGTCATCAGCGCACCTTCAACGTCGACAAGCCGATCAGCACGAGGATCAGCGTGATGATCCAGA
>CAYPJK010000436.1:0-2898 GCA_964411025.1 uncultured Nevskia sp. | reverse complement strand
AGCCTGCCGCAGTTCATCGAACTGGTGAAGAAGGACGGCATCGACTACGCCTCGATCCGCGAGCAGATCCGTGACGAGGTGCTGACCCAGCGCGTCCGCCAGAAGGAAGTCGGCTCGCGGGTCATGGTCACCGACCAGGACGTCGACCTGGCGCTGGCCAATGCCAGCGCCGATGACAATATCGAATACCGGCTGTCGCACATCCTGGTGTCGGTGCCCGATGGCGCCACCGCCGAGGCCCGCGAAGCCGCCCGCGCCAAGGCCGCCAGCTTGCTGAAGCGCGCCCGCGACGGCGAGGATTTCGCCCAGCTGGCGATCGCCAATTCCGACGGCCAGCAGGCGCTTTCCGGCGGCGACCTGGACTGGCGCAAGGCGTCAAACCTGCCGACCGCGTTCGCGATCGCGGCACCGAAGCTGAAGGTCGGCGACGTCGCCGACGTGATCGAATCGGGCAGCGGCTTCAATATCGTGAAGCTGACCGACCTTCGCGACTCCGGCGAGAAGGCCATGGTCAGCGAAACCAAGTCGCAGCACATCCTGCTGATGAACAACCAGCTGCGCGATGAAGCCGGGACGCAGGCGCAGATCCGCGAGATCCGCGACCGCCTCGACAAGGGCGAGGACTTCGCGGCGCTGGCGAAGAAGTATTCCGACGACCCGGGTTCGAAGAATTCCGGCGGCGATCTCAGCTGGCAGCCGCCGGGCGTGTTCGCACCGGAGTTCCAGGCCGCGCTCGACGCCCTCGAACCGGGGCAGACGAGCCAGCCGTTCCGCACCCAGTTCGGCTGGCATATCGCCCGCGTGCTGGATCGCCGCACCCGCGACGCCACCATCGAGGCTCGTCGTGCCCGTGCCCGCCAGACCATCCAGGCGCGCAAGGAAGCCGAGGAGTACGAAGCCTGGATCCGTCGCCTGCGCGAGGAGGCCTACGTCGAGTACCGCATGGCGCCGACCGATCGCGCGGCCAAGCCGGCCGGCTGATACATCCGCATGCGTCCGCCGTTGCCCCGGCTGATCCTGACGCCGGGCGAGCCGGCTGGAATTGGCCCCGATCTCGTTGTCAAGCTGGCGCAGGCGCCCCTTGCGGCCTGTCTGTCGGTGGTCGCCGATCCCGAACTGCTGAGCGACCGCGCCGCCGTGCTGGGCCTGCCGCTGCGCCTGCTGCCGGCCAGCGATGCCGAACACATTCCAGGCAGCCTGCAGGTGCATCCGGTGATGACCGCCGCGCCCGTGGTGGCCGGTCAGCCCGACCCAGCCAACGCCGGCTATGTGCTGCACACGCTGCGGGTAGCGGCGCGCGCCTGCCTGAACGGCGATGCCGACGCGATGGTCACGGCACCGGTCCACAAGGCGGTGATCAACGATGCCGGCGTGCCGTTCTCCGGCCATACCGAATTCCTCGCCGAGCTGTGCGGCGCGGCGCTGCCGGTGATGCTGCTGGCGACGCCGCGCCTGCGCGTGGCGCTGGCGACCACCCACCTGCCGCTGTCGGCCGTGCCGGCGGCGATCACCGCTGAGAGCCTCAGCGCCGTCCTGCGGATTCTCTGTGCCGACCTGCAGAATCGGTTCGGCATCGAGCGGCCACGGGTGCTGGTCTGCGGGCTGAACCCGCATGCCGGCGAAGGCGGCCACCTGGGCCGCGAGGAAATCGAGGTGATCGGCCCGACGCTCGACCAGCTGCGTCGCGAAGGCCTTGATCTGGTCGGCCCGCTGCCGGCCGACACGCTGTTCACGCCGCGCGGACTCGCCGGCGCCGACGCGGTGCTGGCGATGTACCACGATCAGGGCCTGCCAGTGCTCAAGGCCAGCGGCTTCGGCGAGGCCGTCAACATCACGCTGGGGCTGCCGATCATCCGAACCTCGGTCGATCACGGCACGGCGCTGGAACTGGCCGGCAGCGGCCGCGCCGAGGCCGGTAGCCTGCGGGCGGCGATCGATGCAGCCATCGACCTGGTGTCCCGTCGGAGACGCGCATGAGTGGTGCCCCCAAGAAACGCTTCGGCCAGCACTTCCTGCACGATCAGGCCGTGCTCGAACGGATCGTCCGGACCGTCAATCCCAAGTCAGACGACCTGCTGATCGAGATCGGCCCCGGCCGCGGAGCCCTGAGCCGTCTGCTGCTGCCGAAGCTCGAACGACTGCGGGTGGTGGAGATCGACCGCGACGTGGTCGGCCCGCTGCGCGCGGCCTGCGGCCAGTCGGACAAGCTCGAAATCCACATGGGCGATGCGCTGGCCTTCGACTTCGCCCAGTTCGCCGAGCCCGGCCGGCCGCTGCGTCTGGTCGGCAACCTGCCGTACAACATCTCCACGCCGCTGCTGTTCCATCTGCTCGACATCGCCGGGCAGGTTCGCGACATGCATTTCATGCTGCAGAAGGAAGTGGTCGACCGCATCTGCGCAGAACCCGGCAGCGACGATTACGGCCGACTGACGGTGTCGATGGCCGCCCGCGCGGAATCCGTGAGCCTGTTCGATGTCGGCCCGGAGGCCTTCCACCCGCCGCCGAAGGTCGACTCCGCCGTCGTGCGGATCCGTCCCCGCCCGGCGCCGTTTCCGCTGGCCGATCTCGACGCCTACGAGCAGCTGGTGGCGGCGGCGTTCAACCAGCGGCGCAAGACGCTTGCCAATGGCCTGAAGGGGCTGCTGTCGGCGGCGCAGATCGAGGCCGCCGGGGTGGCACCGGGCATCCGCGCCGAGCAGCTGGCGCCGGATGCGTTCGCGCGCCTTGCCGATGCCTGGAGCCAGGTGCGCGCCTCGGGTATCGGCACGTCCAAGAGCTGAAGCCAGGCGCAGGCCTTCGCGTTCTCAGCCGGGCTCGAAGGTCGCGACCGCTGAAACGCAGACGCCCCGGCGTTCGTGTCGATGAACGCCGGGGCATCGGGGCTGAGCGGTACCG
>CAYPJK010000435.1:0-2902 GCA_964411025.1 uncultured Nevskia sp. | reverse complement strand
TCCTGCAGGATGCGGCGCTCGAACGCAGCGTGCCAAACTACCGGCCGACAGCCGAGCCGGCGGAAGCCTTCGCCAGCCCATGAGGCCGCAGACGAGGTGGCATGCGCGGTATCCCGATCACGTCGCATCCGGTGGTATCGCTGCTGGCCTGTGCAGGGCTGGCGGCTTGCACGACACTGCCTGACGGCTCGCTGCTGCCGGCGCAGCTGAGCCGGCCGGACGAAGTCGAGGTCACCGAACTGCGCGGTCTGACGCAATGTGCGGCGCCGACCGACGCCATCCGCATCGAACGGCTGGCCGACGCCGAGGCCGTCCAAGCCTGGCAGCAGGCGCGCGGTATCGACCTGATCGGCGGCGAGCCGCTACCCGAAGGGCCGTTCGCCGTCATCGATCTCGGCAGCCGTCCGGACGGCGGGTACGGCATCGCGATCAGCCGGCGGGCAGAACTGCGTGGCTCGGTGCTGCGGCTCACCGCCAGTTTCCTGCGCCCGCATGCCGACGAAGCGCCTGCGCCCGGCGGCACCAGCCCCTGTGTGCTGGTTGGCCTGCCGGCCGGGCCTTATGCGCGCGTCGAGCTCGCTGATCCGGCCGGGCGGCGTCGCGCGGTCACGGCGACCACCGCCACCCCACGATAGACAAAGAGGAATCCCCTGATGCTGCGATACCTGCCCGGCCCGGTGGTCGGCGCGCTGATGATGCTGCTGCTGATCGTCAACACGCTGTTCTGGGCCACGCCGCTGCTGATCTTCGCGGTGTTCAAGCTGATTTCGCCGCTGCGCAGCCTGCGCGACCTGTTCTCGCGCGCCTCCGCCTGGTGCGGCCAGTACTGGGCGGCCGTCAACACCTGGCTCGGCGACGTGCTGCTGCCGACGCGCTGGACCATTCGCGGTGTCGACCAGCTGAACCTGAAGGGCCAGTACCTGGTCAGCTCCAATCACCAGAGCTGGAACGACATCTATGTGCTGATGAAGGCCTTCGACCGGCGCGCGCCGTTCTTCAAGTTCTTCATCAAGCAGGAACTGATCTGGGTACCGGTGCTCGGCCTGTGCTGGTGGGCGCTCGACTATCCGTTCATGAAGCGCTACTCGTCGAAATACCTCGCCAAGCACCCGGAAATGCGTGGCAAGGATTTCGAGACCACCCGCAAGGTCTGCGCGCGCTACCAGAACATCCCGGTGACCATCCTCAATTTTCTCGAGGGCACCCGCTTCACGCCGGCCAAGCATGCGGATACCCGCTCGCCGTACACCTATCTGCTGAAGCCGAAATCCGGCGGCTTCGCGCTGGCATTGCGGGCGCTCGGCGAGAACGTCAACTCGCTGCTCGACGTCACCATCGTCTATCCCGGCGGCTCGATGGGCTTCTGGGACTTCATGTGCGGCCGGCTGTCGGAAGTGATCGTCGAGGTTCGCGAGATCACCGTGCCGCACGAGATGTACGTCGGCGAGTACGAGAACGACAAGGAATTCCGCAAGCGCTTCCAGGGCTGGATCGGCGAGATGTGGAGCGCCAAGGACCGCCGCATCGGCGAACTGCTGGCGGAGGCCGGACGCCACTGACGCTCTGTCGCCGGCGCGCCGTGGGCGAGGACGCTGGCACTTTGGCCGGACGCGGCCATCAAGTCGTAGACGCACTGCGCCACATCGTCGGCGCCATGCCGCTCGCCGGGCACCACGCGGACCGGGGCTGGTGTATGGCCGTCATCGATACCCGCATGCCCAGTAGCTGGCGGATCGGCCTGATCTGCTGCCTGCAGTGCGCTTCCGAGATCCCCGAGCTGAGCGCGCCGCAGGACATCGCGCGGCGGAATCGGTGAAGTCGGGCAGGGGGTCCGGCATTCGCGAGCCGTGCGCAGAAATGCCGGTGCCGGTCGCCGAGTGGCGCTGGAGATGATCTTCCCGGGAAGCTGCCCCTGTCGCCATGAACGGCCCGCAGGACTGCCGCCATCATGGCTTCGATCAGTCCAGTGGACTCCGCACACCACGCCCGCCGCGATTCAGGACATGCGTGTAGATCATCGTGGTGCTGACGTCGGCATGGCCCAGCAGTTCCTGCACCGTGCGGATGTCGTAGCCGTTCTCGAGCAGATGCGTCGCGAACGAATGGCGAAGGCAATGACTCGACACCGGCCGAAGTATGCCTGCAGCAGCAGCCGCACTTTTCAGGGCGCGCTGCGGAATCTGTTCGAACAGGTGATGGCGGCGCTCGATACCGCTGCGTGGATCGGTTGCCAGTCGCGACGATGGAAACACCCAAAACCATGCGAGTTGTCGGCCGGCATCTGGATACTTGCGCTCCAGTGCGTCCGGCAGCCAAACGCCAGGGCGCCCGGCAGCGCGATCGAGCGCGTGCAGCGTTGCCGACCGTGACAGGTGATCTGACAGCGGTGAAACGAGCGACTGCGGGAGCATGGTCACCCGATCCTTGCCGCCCTTGCCATCGCGAATGACGATCTCGCGGCGGGAAAACGTGATGTCCTTGATCCTCAGGCGCAGGCATTCCATCAAGCGCATCCCGGTGCCGTACTGAAGTTTCAGCATCAGGCCCGGCACGCCATCGACCAAGGCGAGAACCCGGCGCACCTCTTCCTGCGTCAGCACGGTTGGCAGTCTTTGCGGACGCTTGGCGCGCACGACGTCGTCCAGCCAGGGGAGATCGGCTTCAAGTACATGCCGGTACAGGAACAGAATCGCCGCGAGCGCCTGGTTCTGCGTCGATGCCGCCACCTGGCCTTGGGTCGCGAGTTGCGACAGGAAGGCGGTGACGTCGGCCCCGCCCAGTTCGCGCGGATGCTGCTTGCCGTGAAACAGAATGTAGCGGCGAATCCAGCCGACGTAGGACTCTTCCGTCCTGATGCTGTAGTGACGGACCCTGATGGCGTCCCTGATCTCGTCGAGCAGCT
>CAYPJK010000434.1:0-2919 GCA_964411025.1 uncultured Nevskia sp. | reverse complement strand
CGTGCACTGGCCAGCCGGCTGGTCCGGATCGAGGAACAGCGCGAGCGCCCTCACGCCGTCGCCCATAACGCCGAGGCCGTGATCCGCGCGCTGATGCCGTACGCGCCGTGCACACTCGCCGCCGTCGCAGAGGCGCTCGGCATCGCCCCGCGCACCTTGCAGCTGCACCTGCAGCACGAGGGCACCGCCTTCGCCCGCCTGCGCGACGCCGTGCGGGCCGATCTGGCTGGCAAATTCCTGCATGACTCCCGGCTCGGCGCAGCGGAAATCGGCGAAATTCTGGGCTACGCCGATCCCACCTCGTTCAGCCGCGCCTTTCGCCGCTGGAACGGCAATGCCCTGCGGCAGATGCGCCGCCCCCGCACCAAGCCCTGACGCCACGCAGCTCTTTCCGGCACGCACCTGCGTGCTAAACTTGCCATCTTCGCGCTCGTAGCTCAGCTGGATAGAGTGCTTCCCTCCGAAGGAAGAAGTCAGAGGTTCGAATCCTCTCGAGCGCACCAAATTCAAATACCTAAGCCCGGTCCGGCCAACGTCTGGACCGGGCTTTTTCGTGGGCTCTGGTCCCTGGCCACAGCGGTGTTGGCCGCTTTCCCGGTCTCGTCAGCGCGGGCAATCCGAACAGTGTCCGCCTCGTGCCCGTGAACTCTGGTGGGGGCGATACGACTACATCTTTCGTACTCGCGGTTGGCATCCATTCATTGCAGCATCGACAGTCCCACCCGATTGGCTGACTCCGGCCGTGCGGCGAATAACGAACGGGTTTGGCCGCAGCACAAGTCTTCGACGCCTAGCTCCGTGCTGTGAGTCAGTTCATGGCGTCGACGTGTTTCTCACGCCTTCTCGGTCATTCACGCTCCGTTGACCCGAGCGCTGTTTCCTTCAACCGGCATTCCCCACAAGCGTGGGGCTAAACCGCCCACCGCCGTCGGCACCGGCAGTGGCGAGACGAGCATCATGAGGAATACCACCAGCAGTCCCGACCTGATCAGCCTCAGCGGCACCGGCAAGGGTCCGGTGCCCGGCATCAAGACCAATGTCAGCCGCTACGACTTCGGCGCCGTCGCGGTCGGGTCATCCACCTGGGATCGCGCCCTGATCCTCACCAGCTCCGGCACCGGCCCGCTGGAGATTCGTTCGATCCGCGTCAGCGGCGACTACAGCGGCAGCCACGACTGCTCGAAGTTCCTCGACGCCGGCAAGAGCTGCACGCGGACCGGGCGCTTCAAGCCCAAGGCAAGAGGCACGCGAATGGGCGAGATCACCATCACCACCAGCGCGCCGAACAGCCCGACCGTGGTCGCGCTGACCGGCAAGGGCAGCTGATGTCGGCGGGCGGCACGAAGCGGGCGAAATTCAGGCGCGGTCAGGCCGCCGGCGGGTGAGCGCCGGGCGTGCCGCCGAGCAACGCCCGCAGACGGTACTTCAGCACCTTGCCGCCGACCGTGGCCGGCAGGTCGTCCATCACCACGAAGGCCTTGGGGGTTTCGTAGCCCGCCAGCCGTTCGCGGCAGAACGCCGACAGCGCGGCTTCGTCCCAGGCTTCGCCGGCGCGCAGCACGACCACGGCGGTCACCGCTTCGCCCCAGCGCGGGTCCGGCAGGCCGATCACCGCGACCCGGGCCACCGACGGATGCTGGGCGACCACCGCTTCGACGCGCAGGCTGGAGACGTTCTCGCCGCCGGACTTCACGACGTCCTTGTAGCGGTCGATCATCACGCGCAGGCCGTCATCGCGGTAGGTGCACATGTCGCCGCTGTGGAACCAGCCGTGGCGGAATGCGTCTTCCGTGGCACGGGCGTCGCGGTAGTAGCCGGCGGTCATCACCGGCGAGCGGTAGACCGCTTCGCCAGGCACGCCGGGCTGGTCGTGCAGCGAGCGGCCGTCGGCGTCCATCACTGTCGAGGCCAGCAGCGGTGAAGGCAGGCCGACGACGTTGGTGGCCGGTGCGGTCTGCTCGTAGACCTCCGGCCAGCGCTGTGGCGAAAAGCGGTGCAGGGCGATGGCCTCGGTCTGGCCGAAGATGCCGATCAGCTGGATGCCCGGTGCCAGCTGTGCCAGCCGCGCGGCGAAGGCCGGCGGCATTGCCGCCCAGCCGAAGGTCAGCACCGTGAGGCTGCCGAGGTCGTAGCGGCCTTCGGCGGCATCGACACAGCGCAGCAGCTCGCCGGTCAGCTGCGGCGAGCCGCTGAACAGCGCGGTGGGCCGTTCGCGGGTGATGGTCTCGGCCAGTCGCCGGGCATCAAAGCTGCGGCCGATCACCAGGCTGCCACCGGCCAGCAGGGCAGAGAGGCCGAAGATCTGGTCACCGATGTGATAGATCAGCGGCAGAAAGCTGCACATCCGGTAGTCGGATTCGAAGCGCACGCCGCGCGAGTAGCTCAGCGCCTGGTTCAGCGCCGCCAGCGTGCTGTAGCTGTGCGAGATCATCACCGCCTTGGGCATCGAGGTGGTGCCGGAGGTCATCAGGATTTCCCAGATGTCATCGCCGTGGATGCGCACATCCGGCTCGTGCGACGGCTGGCCGTCGACGAAGCCGCGCAGCGACGGCAGCCCGGCGCTGTTGCCCTGCGCGTCGCTGATCGCGGCGATCACCGGCACCCCGGCGGCTTCGAAGCAGGCGCGGCACTTCGGCCACGATTCGGCGTCCACCAGGCCGGCTGCCGCGCCGACATGGCGCAGCGAGTGGGTGACCATGTCGGCCGCCATCATCGTGTTGATCGGCACCGCCACCATGCCGGCCTTGGCGATGGCGATCTTGGCGACGAAGGCCTCCGGCGAGTTGTCGCAGAACAGCGCCACCCGTGCGCCACGTCCCAGACCTGCCGCGATCAGCCCGTGGGCAATGCGGTTGGCGGCCTCGTCGGCCTGCCGGTAGCTGAGCCGCGCGTAGGCCGGATCGCGCACCGCGCACGGCG
>CAYPJK010000433.1:0-2926 GCA_964411025.1 uncultured Nevskia sp. | reverse complement strand
GGCGGAAACCGCCCGGAAGCTCGCCGCACCATGAAGCGCCCTCTGAGTGTCTACGCCTGGGCCGCTGCGCTGGGCTGCCATTTCCTGCTCGCCAACGGTCTGTGGATCTGGGCGGGGCTGCTGCCGGGCCTGCTGCTGGTCGCGCCGCTGGCGCTGGGCCTGCCAGGGCTGATCCGCCGCCGCCGCTACACGGCGGGCTGGCTGACGCTGCTGCTGTCGGGCTACATCGCAGGACTGATGGCCGAAGCGGCGTCGGTGCCGTCGCGCTATGGCATCGCCCTCGGCTTCAGCGTTCTGGCGGCCGTGGAATTTGCAGCGCTGGTGCTGTTCGTGCGCTGGTCGGCGCGAGAGAACGGCGTCGCCCGCATCTAGGCACAGGGCCGCTGACGCCGGCTGGCCTCAGCCACGATGGGCGCTGGCCAGGTATTCCTCGGACTGCATTTCCTGCAGACGGGACTGAGTACGGGCGAATTCGAAGCGCAGCTTGCTGCCGCTGTAGAGGTCTGACGGCGCTGCCGCCGCGCCGATCAGCAGCTTGACGCCGCGGTCGTAGAACTCGTCGACCAGGGTCATGAAGCGGCGGGTGGCGTCGTCACGACTGCTGTCGAGCTTCGGCACGCCGGTCAGCACCACGGTGTGGTGGAGTCGACCGAGCTCGATGTAGTCGGCAGCCGAGCGCGGACCTTCGCAGAGCGCCTCGAAGTCGAACCAGATTGCGCCGTCGGCGATCCGTTCCGCGTGCAGCCGGCGGTCGTTCTGCAGGTAGTCGCCCGGCGCGTGATCGCCGTGCGGGGCCAGCGCGTCGAAATGGCAGGCCAGTTCGGCGCGGGCCGCGGCGTCGTCTGGATGCAGGTAGAGGCGGGCGTCCTTGAGCTGGCGCAGCCGGTAGTCGGTGCCGCCGTCGACGTTCAGCACCGTCACGTGGCGCTTCAGGGTTTCGATCGCCGGCAGGAAGTTCTGCCGCTGCAGACCGTCCTTGTAGAGACCGTCCGGCGGTACGTTGCTGGTCGCCACCAGCGTGATGTTGCGCTTGAACAGCGCCTCGAACAGCCGACCGAGGATCATCGCGTCGGCGATGTCGGCGACGAAAAATTCGTCGAAGCACAGTACGCGCGTGGTTTCGGCGATCTCGTCGGCGACCTTCTGCAGCGGGTCGGCGGCGTCCGGGTAGCGGTTGCGGCGGGCGTGGACATCCAGCAGGAAGCGGTGGAAATGGGTGCGTGTCTTGCGGCTGAACGGCAGCGCGTCATAGAAGGCATCCATCAGCCAGGTCTTGCCGCGGCCGACGCCGCCCCAGAGATACAGGCCGTCGACTCGGCTCCAGGTCATCCGGCTGGAACCGAACCTGCGGCGCGGCGGGTTCTCGATCAGCTGGTCGTAGACCGCCTGTAGTGCGTCGACCGCCGCCGCCTGCGCGGCATCGGCGACAAAGCCTTCGCGCTTGAGTTCGGCGTCGTAGCGCTGCCGGGGTGGCGGCGCCAGTTCAAGGCCGGCAAGTGCCGCCTTGTCGCTGCGATCGGAGGAGAACAGGGCCATGACGTCAGCCGGCAACCCGGACGGGCGGCGCCGGCAGGCTGCCGTCGGCCTCGCCGCAGTGGGCCAGCATCACGGCCCGGGCGGTGACCGACAGCGTATCGGCTGCTTCGCGGCTGTCGCCGTGTGCCGACAACGGCGCAAACAGTTCGATGGCCACCGCCGACCAGCTGAACAGCTTGCGGCCTTCACCCAGCAGCGCGCGCGAGCCGCGGATCACCGCCGGCACCACCGGCACTGCGGCGCGTGCGGCGATCAGGAAGGCGCCGGACTGGAACGGCAGCAGGACGGGTGCGGCGCGAAAGGTGCCTTCCGGGAAGATCGCGAACGATTCGCCGGCGCGGGCGCGGTCGATCAGCGTCTTGGTCGCCTTGGCCGCCTCGCGCGGTGAACTGCGGTTGACGAACTGGCAACCCATGCGGCGCAGGATCAGGCCGATGTACGGCCAGTCGGCCGCGCCATGCTGGACGAAGAATGTGAAGTGCGGCGGCAGCGCGGCGGTCAGCAGGATGCCGTCGAGGTAGCTGGCGTGATTGCAGATGACAATGCAGGGTCCGTCCGGGAGCTGCTGCAGGCCGCGCACCCGGAATGGCATCAGGCTCAGGTGCATCCAGGCGCGCACCGCCAGCCGGCCGGTCGCCCGCCGTGCGCCGAGTGTTGGCAGCACGATCAGCAGCGGGCAGAACAGCAGCAGCACGACGATGACGAACACGGCCGCCGCGTAGACGCCGTGCAACTTGCGGAGAAAGGTCGGGAGCATGCGAGAAAAGCCGGGGGACGCGGCCATTATAAGTCGGCGGTCCCGATCCTCAGGCCGGTGGCGACTCCGCCGTGGGCACCGCCATGGCGGCGGTGGTCAGGGACGCCAGACCTGCTCGGCCTGCGGGTCGTAGACCGCCAGACCCAGCGACCGGGCGGCATCCCGGACCAGCGGCAGCACGGCGGCGACGCGGGCGGGCACCACGGTCAGCACGGCCACGTCGTGCATCAGGCCGTCGCGCAGCGGACCGTCCGCCCAAACGGCGCTTTCCAGCTGGTCTTCGCGCAGTTCGCTGATGCAGGGATGGCGGGCGGTCAGCCGCTCGAGCAGTTCCAGCAGCGCCGGCAGCGGCGGCTTGCCGTGCTGCTCGAAGGCGTCGGAACGCGCATCGAAATCGCCCCAGACCTCGGCGTTGTCTGCCGGGATCGGCGCGGCGCTGATCATCAGCAGGTGGCTCATGCCAGCGCGCGCCGGGGGCTCAGAGATGCAGGCCGCATTCGGTCTTCGGCTTGCCCAGCCAGCGGCCGCTGCGGCCTTCGCCGGCCACGGTGCAGTGCGTGCAGCCGATCGACGAGTAGCCGCGCGCGACCATCGGGTGGAACGGCAGCTGGTGCTCGCGGATGTAGGCGTCGC
>CAYPJK010000432.1:0-2944 GCA_964411025.1 uncultured Nevskia sp. | reverse complement strand
GGCGGTTCTACGAAAAGCTCGGCTTCACGGTTGCCCACGGCCAGCAGTCGCAGGGCTGGCTGATCATGAAGAACGGCGACCACGTGATCGGCCTGTTCCAGGGCATGTTCCCGACCAACATCATGACCTTCAATCCGGGCTGGACGGCCGATGCCAAGACGCTCGACGCCTACACCGATGTCCGCGACCTGCAGCGGCAGCTGAAGGCGCGCGGCCTTGCCCTGATGACCGAGGTCGACGAGGCCGGCAGCGGCCCCGGCAGCTTCATGCTGGCCGACCCGGACGGCAACGTGATCCTGGTCGACCAGCACATCTGAAGCGGCGCGCCTCAGCGGCGCAGCGACGAACCGGGGTACTCGCCCGGCCGCAGGATCGGCAGCGCCACGTCGGTCACGGTCGCCTCGTAAGGGTTCGGTGCCGCCAGCAGACTGCCGTCGAGCGCCGAGCCGATCGGCGGAATCGCCGTGCCCAGCGCGACGTTCACGACATTGGTCAGGTTCGGCAGGCTCAGCGCGCTGACCACGGCCGCGTACTGCACCTGCTGCTCGTAGAACAGCAGGCCGACTTCATCGCCGGCCTCCAGCAGTTCGCCGACCGCCGGCAGCTCGACCACGCCGTTCTGCTGGCTGCGGTTGCTGTCGTGAATGCCTTCGACGAACGGCGTCAGCTGATCGTCGACCAGGATCAGGCTGCCGTTGCGGCGAATGCCGACACCGACGAAGGCGATCGCCGGGCGCGGCAGCAGGTTCGGCCCGGGCGTCACCTCGATGCGGCCCAGGCGCGGCACGCCGGCCAGCGCGTAGCCGGCGTTGGCCACAGTCAGCACTGGCACGAAGCTCGGCGCACTGCCGAGCAGCTGGCCGACGCTGGCGGTGCCGCTGGCCAGCGTGGCCGGAAGCGCCCCGGTGCCGGTGAGGCTGCCGGCCGGCATCCGCTCCAGCGCCAGGCCCGCCGGCGTGCCGCCCGGCTGGCCCTCGACGGTGGCGGCGACGCTGAGGCAGACCTTCGGGATCGCATCGACGCCGCTGGCCGGGCCATCCTTCAGCCATCGCTCGTACCAGGCCAGTACTGCGTCGACGCCGTTCACCGTGCCGCAGCTCGCCGTGCCTTCCACCTGGTTGGCGAGCGGGTTCATGTGCCCACCCTCGGTGCTCAGCAGCCGGACGTCGGCGCCGGCGGCGCCGAAGTACTCGGCGTTGTGCACGCCTTCGGTCAGGTTGAACAGCACGTCGCGGTTGCCTTGCAGGAACAGCGCCGGCACCGGGCGCAGCCGCGCCGCCGCCTCGCCGAAGCCCCAGGGCGCGCGGGCGGCCTGCTGCGTCTCGAAATAGCGCATGCCGTGCGTGAAGAAGAACGGGTCGACCTCGTCCGCGGCCACGGTGCGTGGCTGCGTGCCGGGACGGCCGAGTGCCGCAACCAGATCGTCGCGGGTGCGGATCGTCGAGGCCAGCAGATTGCCGGGGCCGACCTGGTTGCACAGCGCCGCGACCACCGGCGTGTTGACCACCCCGCCGGTCGAGCCGAGCAGACAGAGCAGGCCGTCGAAGCCGAGCTTCACGGCATCGCCCGGCAGCAGGCTGTACAGCAGGTTGTTCCAGGTGCCGTTCGGCACGATCGCGTCGATGCGCGGGTCCAGCGCCGCGAGCGTCATCTGGAAGCCGCCGCCGTAGCTGACACCGAGGGTGCCGACCTTCAGGTCCTTGGCGATGCCGGTGCCGGTCTGGCGCTCGAAGTTGAAGGTATCGGCGTTGTCGTAGGCCCAGTCGAGCAGCCGGCGGCTGTCCTGGGTTTCCAGCAGCGGGTCGATGATCCGGGCGTTGCTGCTGGCAGCGGAATCGCCGTGGCCACGCTGGTCGAAGCTGATCACCGCGTAGCCGTGGAACGGTAGCGCCTGCGCCAGCTGCTCGATCGACGGGAAATGCGGTGCGTTGCGGATGGCCGACAGGTCGCCGCTGGCCGCCAGGCTGCGGATGCGCGTGCCGCCGTAGCCGTGGCTGTGCAGCACCACCGGGAAGCGGTCTTCCGGGCAGCGCGCCGGCAGCAGCAGGGTGTAGTGGAGCGTCGAGGTCGGCGTCGGGTCCGTCGACGGATCACTGTCCGACGGCAGGTCGACCACCAGGCTGCGGTCGATCGCCTGCGCGGGCGTCGGGCTGGCGCAGGTGGCCGTCGGCGGTCGGGGCGTGGCCAGGCCTTCGCTGCTGCCGCAGCCGGCCAGGATCAGCGCGAGCGCGCAGGGAATTGAAAGAAGGAAACGATGCATGGCCGGTCGGCCCTCAGGAAAGTTGGCAGGCCGGAGTATGCCGTCGCGCCGACGCCGCGTTGACGGACCCTAGTCCAGCGCGGTGCGGTAGATCGAGTTCCGCGGCTCGGCAAAGACACGACGCAGCATCGGCTCGAAGAACGAGAGCGGCAGCGTTTCGGCGGCCGGATCGAAGGCCGGGCTGTCGTACTTGGCGCAAAACTCCTCGGTCAGCGCGTAGTGCGGCGAATCGCGATACGCCTCGCGCATGTCGCGATCCATGCCCAGGTGATGGAAGAAGTAGTAGCCCTGGAAGATGCCGTGATGGGCCACCATCCAGTGGTAGGCCTCGGGCACGAACGGCTTGACCAGCGCCGCCGCGACATCCGGATGGTTCCAGGTGGCCAGCACGTCACCCAGGTCATGCAGCAGCGCGCAGACCCCGTAAGCCTCGTCGCGGCCATCGCGGTGCGCCCGGGTCGCAGTCTGCAGGCAGTGGCTCAGGCGGTCGATCGGAAAACCGCCGAAATCGCCGTCGAGCAGCGTCAGGTGCTTGAGGATGCGATCCGGCAGCAGGCGAGCGAAGCCGCCGAATTCCCGCGCAATCAGCTGCCAGTCCTCGGCGGTGCTGGTCTCGATGCTGGTGAACGTGGAGCGGGGGCTGCGGGGATCGGCGAGATTCATCGGAACGGCTCCATCGTCAGG
>CAYPJK010000431.1:0-2949 GCA_964411025.1 uncultured Nevskia sp. | reverse complement strand
GGTCCTGCCGATCTTCTTTCTCGACGGTGTGGCCGGCACCTTCTTCCGGCCGCTGGCGGTGGCCTATGTGCTGGCGATTGCGGCGTCACTGATGGTGGCGCTGGTGGTGACTCCGGCGCTGTGCCTGTTTCTGCTGCCGAAGGGCCACGAGGCTGCGCGCGAGACCACATTGATCGTCTGGATCAAGCGCCAGTACGGCCGGCTGCTGCCGCGCCTCGTCGCCCGGCCGCGGCTGGCGATGGCGATGGTGGCTGGCGGTCTGGTCGTCGCCATCGGCAGCCAGGCTGGCTTCAAGCAGCAGTTCCTGCCGGACTTTCAGGAAACCGATTTCCTGATGCACTGGGTCGAGAAGCCCGGAACGTCCATCGAAGCGATGGAGCGCATCACCACGCGGGTTTCGAAGGAATTGCGGTCGATACCCGGCGTCCGCAACTTCGGTTCGCACATCGGCCGCGCCGAAGTCGCCGATGAAGTGGTCGGGCCGAACTTCACCGAGCTATGGATCAGCCTCGACGCCAAGGCCGACTATCCGGCCAGCGTGCAGCGGATCCAGCAGGTGATCGCAGGCTATCCGGGCCTGTATCGCGATGTGCTGACCTACCTGCGAGAGCGCATCAAGGAGGTGCTCAGCGGTGCCGGTGCGACCATCGCCGTGCGGATCTTCGGGCCCGATCAGGCCGAACTGCGCGCCGCAGCCGATCGGGTCAGGGCAGCGCTGGCGGCGATCCCCGGGGTCGCTGATCTGAAAGTGGAGCAGCAGGTGCTGGTGCCGCAGATCCAGATCCGGCCACGCGCGGCCGACCTCGCCCTGTTCGGCCTGACGGCGGGCGAAGTCCGGCGCCAGGCGCAGACCCTGATCGCTGGCCAGAAGCTCGGCGAGATCTATCGCGACCAGAAATCCTTCGATGTCGCGCTGTGGGGCGAGCCGGCGATGCGCGGCGACATCGGCAGCATCGCCGATCTGGCGCTCCAGACGCCGAACGGCATGGCGCTGCGGCTGCGTGATGTCGCCGATGTCATCGTGGTGCCGACGCCAAATGAGATCCGCCGCGAGAACGGCCAACGGCGGATCGACGTGACCCTGAACCTGCGTGATGCCGACTTGGGCCGGATCGGCCGTGATGTCGAAGCGGCGCTGGCCGGCGTGCCGTTCGCCAGCGGCTACTTCCCGACCGTGCTCGGCGAGTACGCGGCCCTGAAAGCCGCCCGCCAGCGCCTGTTGCTGACGTCCGTGCTGTGTCTGGTCGGCATGCTGGTGCTGGTCTGGTCGGAGTTCCGCTCGCTGAGAATCACCGCTTTGTTCGCCGCCAGCCTGCCGTTCGCGCTGCTCGGCGGGGTGATCGGCGTGGCGCTGTCCGGCGGCGTGCTGTCGCTGGGATCACTGGTCGGCTTCGTCACCGTGGTCGGCATCTCCGCACGTAACGGCATCATGCTGCTGGCGCATTACCAGCATCTTGAGCACGCGGAGGGTGAAGCCTTTGGCCCGGCGCTGATCCTTCGCGGGGCCAGCGAACGCCTGATCCCCATCCTGATGACTGCTGCCTGCGCGGGGCTGGCGCTGGTACCGCTGATCGTCACAGGCAATGCACCGGGGCATGAGATCGAATATCCGATGGCGATCGTCATCCTCGGCGGCCTGGCCTCGTCGACGGTGCTGAACCTGCTGCTGATGCCGGCGCTCTATGCGCGTTTCGGCCACCGGGAGGCTGCGTCGTGAGCCGCCAGTCCATGCTTTTGGCGATGATGATGCTGGGCGCCTGCTCGCAGGTGCCGCCCGCGCCCGAGCGCAACACCGCGCTGGCTGCTCATCCGTTCACCGATACCGACACGGTCACGCTGGCTCCGCTGGCCGAAAGCGAATCCGCGCTGCGCGCGTTCCCGGAACTTCAGGCGCTGGTGCAGGCCAGTCTCGTCGCGAATGCCGACCTGCGCGTCGCCTACGCCACCGTTGATCGCGCACGGGCCAGCGCCGCCGAGGCGCGCGCCTTGCGACTGCCGCAGACAGCGATCGAAAGCAGCCTGCGCTTTGACGACCGCGGCTCGCAGCCGGGCGTCGAGACCACGCAGACCACCGACTTCGATGTCGCAGCGGCGGCCAGCTGGGATGTCGACCTGTTCGGCCGGCTGCGCGCCGCTGCCTTGGCCAGCCGCGCCGATGCCGATGCCAGTGCTGCCGCCTTCGATGGCCTGCGGCTGGCAATCGCGGCCGAAACGGTCAATGCCTACCTCGATCATTGCGCCGCCATTCATGGCGCGGCGGCGCTGAATGGTGCCGCCGAAGCGCAGGACAGGCTGACGGCAACCCTCGACCGCCAGCGCGCGGCGGGAGAGGTATCGGGAATCGAGGTGGCACAGGCACAGGCTGTTCAGGCCTCCCTGCGCGCCGGCCTGCCGCTGCTGGAGGCAGCGCGTCAGGCCTCGCGCTACCGGCTCGCCGAACTGCAGGGCCGGCCGCCGGCCGAGGCTGCCGAACTGGCCATCGACTGCCAGGCGATTCCCGCGCTGGGTGCCGCGCTGCCCGTCGGTGATGGTCAGGCGCTGCTGCTGCGCCGGCCGGACATCCGCGAAGCCGAGCGGCGACTGGCAGCGGCGACCGCACGCATCGGCGTGGCACGCGCCGAGCTGTATCCGCGGCTGAATCTGGGAGGAGCGGTGGGACTGCTGACCGGTGGGCTGGTCGCCAACGCGACGCCGTTTCTGATCTGGTCGTTCCCCAACCAGAGCCCGGCACGCGCGCGGATCGCGCAGGCCGAAGCCGGCGAACGCGCGGCGCTGGCGAACTGGGATGCCACGGTGCTGCGGGCGCTGCGTGAAGTCGAAACGGCGATCGCCGCCGTTGAACAGGAAGCCCGACGCAATGCGCAGCTTGGCGACGCGGCGACGGCCGCCGCCCGGCAGGCGCAGCGTTCCGCCGCGCGCGTTCGGCTCGGCGATGCGACGCCACTGCTG
>CAYPJK010000430.1:0-2994 GCA_964411025.1 uncultured Nevskia sp. | reverse complement strand
TTCCAACGCTTGGCGCCAGCCTTGCCGTAATGGCGCAGGTTGTGTTCGCTGTTCGACACTTCACCCAGCGTTGCGCGGCAATCGCTGTGGACGAGGCGCATTTCACCGCTGCGCAGCCGAACGGTGGCGTACAGGCCTTCGCGCGCCACCAGCTGAACGGCAGCACCGGCCGAACGCGCAAGCTGCGCACCCTTGCCGAGGCGCAACTCAATGCAGTGGATCGTCGAACCGACCGGGATGTTGCGGATCGGCAGGGCATTGCCCGGCTTGATCGGCGCATCGGTGCCCGACTGGATCGCGTCGCCGACGCTCACGCCTTTCGGCGCAATGATGTACCGGCGCTCGCCGTCCTTGTAGAGCAACAGCGCGATATGGGCGCTGCGGTTCGGGTCGTACTCGACGCGCTCGACCTTGGCCGGAATACCGTCCTTGTCGCGCTTGAAGTCGATCAGACGGTAGTTCTGCTTGTGGCCGCCGCCCTGATGACGGGTTGTGATGTGCCCGTGATTGTTCCGGCCGCCGTTCGAGTTCTTCGATTCGACGAGCGGCGCGTACGGACGCCCCTTGAACAGCTCCGGATGCGACACCGCGATGACGTGGCGGCGGCCGGGGCTGGTCGGCTTCATTTTCTGGAGTGGCATTTCTCGTCGCTCCGATTAGCTGTTGGCGCCAGCCAGGAAGTCGATTTCCTGACCTTCGGCGAGCGTCACGTAGGCTTTCTTCCAATCCGAACGAACGCCGGTGGAACCGCCAAACCGCTTGATCTTGCCCTTGACGTTCAAGGTACGAACCGCTTCGACCTTGACGTTGAAGAGGGCTTCGATCGCACTCTTGATTTCCGGCTTCTTGGCGTCACGCAGAACCTTGAACACCGCTTCATTGTTCTTTTCAGCGGCGCGCGTGCTCTTTTCCGACACCACCGGTGCCAGGATCAGCTGGTGCAGGCGCTCGCCCGAGATCTTGATCTTGCTCATGACAGCCAGGCCTCCAGCTTCTTGACGGCCGGAGCGGTCAGAAGCACCTTCTTGAATGACAGCAGCGAGACCGGGTTGATGCCGTTGACATCGACCACATTCACGCGGTGCAAATTGCGCGCCGACAGGAACAGGTTCTGATCGACGGTGTCCGTCACGATCAGGATGTCGTTCTCGCCCACGGTGTTCAGCTTCTCGACCAGCGACTTGGTCTTCGCGGCTTCCACCGTGAAGGAGTCAGCGACGATCAGCGAGCCGTTGCGATTCAGCTCGGAAATGATCGAGCGAATGGCACCGCGGTACATCTTCTTGTTGACCTTCTGGCTGTGGTCACGCGGCACAGCAGCAAACGTCTTGCCGCCACCGCGCCACAGCGGGCTGCGAATGGAGCCGGCGCGCGCCTGACCCGTGCCCTTCTGCTTCCACGGCTTCTTGCCGCCGCCGCGCACCATCGCCTTCGACTTCTGCGCCTTGGTGCCCGCACGACCGCCGTTCAGGTAGGCCGTCACGACCTGGTGCACCAGCGCTTCGTTGTAGTCGGCGCCGAAAACGGCATCCGCCACGTTCAGCGTGGTGTTGCTTGAGTGTAGTTGGAGATCCATGTCGCCCAGTCCAATGAACTACTTACTTGACCGTCGGATGCACGACGACGTCGGCACCCTTGTGTCCGGGAACCGCGCCCTTGACGAGCAGCAGGTTGCGCTCGGCATCGATCCGGACCACGTCGAGGTTCAGAGCCGTGATGTTGTCGGCGCCCATGTGGCCGGCCATCTTCTTGCCCTTCCAGACCTTGCCCGGGCTCTGGCGCTGACCGATCGAGCCCGGCACGCGGTGCGACAGCGAGTTACCGTGGCTGGCGCGACCACCGCCGAAATTCCAGCGCTTCTGCACGCCGGCAAAGCCCTTGCCGATGCTGACACCGGACACATCGACGGCCTTGACGCCTTCGAACGAAATGACCGTGATTTCAGCGCCTGGGGCGAGCTCGTCGCCCTGACCGTCCTTCAGACGGAATTCCCAGAGACCGCGACCCGCGGCAACGCCGGCCTTCTTGTCGTGGCCCGCGAGCGGCTTGGAAACGTGGCTGGACTTCTTTTCGCCTGCGGTGACCTGAACGGCACGATAGCCGTCGGTTTCCACAGTCTTCACTTGAGTGACGCGATTCGGAGTGCACTCGATCACGGTGACCGGAATGGACTCGCCCGCTTCGGTGAACACGCGGGTCATGCCCGCCTTGCGACCAACAATACCAATCGTCATTGTCTGATCCTCGCCTTAGTTGACGCGAATCTGGACTTCGACGCCGGCCGGCAGATCCAGCTTCGACAGCGCGTCGACGGTCTTTTCGGTGGGGTCGATGATCTGCATCAGCCGCTTGTGCGTACGAATTTCGTACTGGTCACGGGCCGACTTGTCGGCGTGCGGCGACACCAGGATGGTGTAACGCTCCATTCGGGTCGGCAGCGGGATCGGCCCGCGGACGACGGCACCGGTGCGCTTCGCGGTTTCGACGATCTCGCGAGCCGATTTATCGATCAGGCGATGATCGAAGGCTTTGAGCCGAATGCGAATCGATTGGCTGGTTGCGGCCATGCTCTCACTCAAGTCTTAAAGAACGTCCCGGTAGCCGGATGGCTAACGGGGAACTAAGGGGCGCGAAGTATATCGACCCCAATACCCTGCTGCAACATCGTTTTGAAAGTATTTCTACAAACCCCGAATAAACTTTCAGAACGACAAAACACCAGGGAAAAGAAACCCCCGCGAACCCTTTTGTGGTTCGCGGGGGTCGGGTCCGCTTACTTCAGGATCTTGGTGACGACGCCGGCACCCACGGTGCGGCCGCCTTCACGAATCGCGAAGCGAACCTGCTCTTCCATCGCGATCGGCACGATCAGTTCGACCTTCACCTTCACGTTGTCGCCCGGCATCACCATCTCGGTGCCTTCCGGCAGTTCCACCGAACCCGTCACGTCCGTCGTGCGGAAGTAGAACTGCGGGCGGTAGCCCTTGAAGAACG
>CAYPJK010000429.1:0-2998 GCA_964411025.1 uncultured Nevskia sp. | reverse complement strand
CGTCTAACGGCCGGAGGCCGACGACGGCCACTGGCCGGGCGGATCAGCCCGCAGCCGGAGCTGAAGCGGCCCGCGCCGCCCGCAGTCGCGCCAGTCGCCAGCTGCCGGTGCCGCCGATCCGCAGCAGCATCGCGTCGGCGGCGTCGAACTGGCGTTCGGCCTCGGCGGTCGCGCCGGTTGCCCGCGCCAGCAACGCCGCCAGCCGCAGCTGCTCGGCGCGGTAGAGGTTGTCCGCGCCGAAGGCGGCGATGGCGCGCGCGTCGAGCGCCGCCAGCAGCGCCGCCGCCTGCGCGGTCTGGTGGTCGGCCAGTAGGGCATCGGCCAGCCGCAGCGACACCATGAACTGCGCCGGCGTCGGGTCGCTGTCCTGGTTGCGGACGCTGCCGAGGCGAACGTCATCGGCGCTCTCGCGCGCGGCCGCCAGCGCCGCCGCCGGTTGCCCAGCCAGCAGCGCGGCGTCGACCACCAGGCTGCCACTTTCGGCCAGCTTCGGGGCCAGCACCGTCCAGCTGTCGCGGACCCGCCGATGGCTCTGCGCCTGCGCCGCCCCGAGCAGCGCCAGCGCCTCGGCCGCGCGGCCTTCGGCCAGCCGCAGCTGCCCGATCAGCAGCCGCGCCTTCAGGGCCGGCAGACTGTCGTCGAGCTTCAGCGATGCCGTTGTCTCGGCGTAGGCGGCCAGCACCTCGGCCGCAGCCTTCAGCTCACCAGTCTCGATCAGCTGCGCGCCCAGTTCGGCCCTGACATAGGCCAGCGACAGCCAGCCGGCCCATTCGCCCTCGTGGCCAGCGGCCGGCAGCATCGCCCGGTACAGCGCCACGGCGGCCTGCGGCTGGCCGGTCAGCGACAGCAGCTTGGCGCGGACCACACGTTCATCCAGCGCGCGCGGTGACGCTGGATCCAGCGTCGGCCGCAGGCGTTCGAGCAACGCCAGCCCGGCCTGCGGGTCATTGCGATAAGCGCCCAGTTCGAACGCCAGCTTGATGCGGAAGTCCGCCAGCGCATCACGGTTGAAGCCGGAACCACCGCCCAGTTGCCGTTCGATGTCCTCGAGCAGGCTGACGAACTGCCGCACGCCTTCGTTCGACAGCGCCCGGGTGAAGTCGCTGTAGACCACATCGGCCATCGTCCGCCAGGCCAGCGGCAGGTCATGGCGGGCGATGTCGAGCAGGCGGGCGAAAGCCTTGCGGATCTGCGTTTCGGACTGGCCGTCGGCATTGCTGAGATAGACCAGCGTGAAGGCCAGCGCGGTGCGGACCCGGGCCGCGGCGGCAGGCGCGGCGCCGAGCCGCACGTCCGCCGCCGCGGCCAGCTTCACGAACAGCTGGTCGACGGTCAGCGTCTTGGCGTCGTGGGTGGCGGCGACGTCGATCAGGTCGTCGGTGAAGTAGCGCGTCACCGCTTCGGCCGTCGTCGCAGCCACCTCGGCCCGCCGCCGCGCCTGTTCGGCGTCGCGATACAGCGCGAGGCTTGCGAGGAGCCCGACCATCAGCACGGCGACGGTGGCGCGCAGCCAGAAGCGCCGGGCGCGCAGCCGTTCGTTTTCCTGGCGGCGGCGTTCGGACGCAGCCAGGGCTTGCCGATCGGCTTCGCGGCGGGCTTCGGCCGCCTGCCAGGCGGCGCGCCGGGCTTCGAGGTCGCGTAGCCGGTGGGCAAATTCGGCCGCATCGGCCAGCCGCAGCAGCGGGTTGCCGGCCGCTGCGCTGGCGATGTCGGCGCGCAGCACCGGGTCGTCGATGTCGGCTTCCCAGCCCACGGCCATCTGCCGGCTGAAATCGCCGACCGCACACTGGTAGAGCATCACGCCGAGCGCGTAGATGTCGGCACGGGCCGTCGGCATCTGTCCGGCCAGCAGTTCCGGCGCCCGGTAGATCGGGGTGCCGCTGTCGCCGCTCGAATCCGCTGCCAGCCGTTCGGTCAGACCCATCCGGGTGATCGCGTAGCGGTCCAGCGCAGTCGGTTCGCTGAGGCCGCCGCTGCCGAGGTCGGCCAGCCGGACTTCCGGGGCGGCCGGGTCGTGGTCGTCGATCAGCAGGTTCTGCGGCTTGAGATCGCGGTGCAGCACGCCCACGCCGTGTGCGGCAGCCAGTGCGTCGGCCGCCTGGGCCAGCAGTTCGAGGCGGATGCCGATGGGGATTTGCGCCAGGCCGCCTCGGGCGGCGGCCCAGTGCACGAAGTTGCCGCCGGGGATGTATTCGGATTCGGTGAAGAACGGTTCGGTTTCCAGGTTCCAGTCGATCAGCCGGACCGCGCGCGCAGCCGGTCCGATGGCTTCCCGCAGCAGCCGGTAAAGGGTGATTTCCCGTTTCAGCGCCAGCAGGCCGCCAGCATCGGCGACGAACTTCAGGACCCGGCGTTCGCCGCTCTTCGGTTGTTCGGCCAGCCAGACGTCACCCTGGCCGCCGCTGGCGAGGTGCTGCCTGAGTTGCCATTGCGGCCGCTCCGGCACCGCCATGCCGGGCTGGAAGGCAAAGCCGCGCGGTGCGGCCAGGGCGTCCCGCTCGCTGTCCGGGCGTTCGACCCGGACTTCGGCAACCAGCCGGTAGCCGTAGCCGTGTACCGTGCGGATCAGGGTCTGTTCGCTGTCACCCAGTTCCTGGCGTACCCGGCTGACCGCCTTGGCCAGCGACGCTTCGGTGGCGATCCGGCCCGGCCACACCGCTTCCAGAAGCTCGTCACGGGTGACCACTTCATTGGCATTGCGCAGCAGCTGGCGCAGCAGTTCCACCGGCTTGCGCTCGAGCTGCACCAGCGCTCCCCCTACCCGCAATTCCAGGGTCCGCTCGTTCAACACCGCGTTCGCGAAGTGCCAGATCAGCGGCGTCTCGCCAATCGCAGGAGGGGTCGGGCGGGTGGTCACGGCGGCATCGGCAAGGTGGCAGGAACGAGTTCCAGACGGGCGAACTGCGACCGGGTTCTCGGCCGGCACGGCCTGAAACCGCGATTTCAGGATTTTTTCAGATTTTCTTCAGGCCCGAGTGACCGCTCGCCGGCATCTTCC
>CAYPJK010000428.1:0-2998 GCA_964411025.1 uncultured Nevskia sp. | reverse complement strand
GACGGAAGCGCAACAGGCCAAGGATCGCTTCGAGTGCCACCAGTGGGCGGTCACTCAGAGCGGCTTCGATCCGAGCACCGCGCCGCCGCTGGCCGCGCGTCCGGTGCCGCCTCCTCCCGATCCCAATGCCGGCTACAGCGATCAGCGCCGCTCGAGCGGCGGCAGCATTCTCGGCATCGGCAACGGGGGCATGTTCCAGGGTGGCGGCATGATGGGTGACGCCGCCACCGGCGCGGCGCTCGGCGCCGCCGGTGGCGCCATTGCCGGTGACGCCGGCCAAGGGGCCGCGATCGGTGCGGTCGCATCGACCCTGTTCGGCGCGCTGTCGCGCTCCAGCCAGCAGTCGTCACCGCCGCCGCAGCAGTCGGCCAGCCAGGACTACTACTACCAGCAGCAGCAGGCGCAGGCCGATCAGCAGTACCAGCAGCGCATGGTGCAGCAAACCGAATACAACCGCGCTTTCGGTGCCTGCATGAGCGCGCGCAGCTACACCGTGCAGTGACGCGCGCCGCTCAGCGCAACAGTGACTGGATGACCTTGAATCGCGGATGGTCGGCCGCGGCCAGCCACTCGAAGACGACCGACTCGGCGCTGACCACCAGCACGCCCGACTGGCGCAGGCGGTCGAGGGCATTCTGGTAGTTCTCCAGGCGCCGCGAGCACACCGCGTCCTCCACCACGAACACCTGCCGGTCGCCGACCGCCAGATCGAGCGCCGTCTGCAGCACGCACACATGCGCTTCCATGCCGACCAGCACGACCTGGCGGCGGTGCCCGAGCGCGGCGACGAAACCCTCCGCGCCGCAGCAGGAGAAAGCGAGCTTCTCAATCCGGGTGGTGGCCGCGGGCAGGGCCTCGGCCACGCTCGGGTGGGTGGGGCCGAGGCCGTGCGGATACTGTTCGGTCTGCACCACCGGCAGGTCGAGCAGCCCGGCCGTGCGCGCCAGCAGGCTGGCGTTCTGCAGCACGCGATTGAGCACCTTGCCGGGCATGGCGTCGCCCAGCCGCTGCTGGACATCGATCACGACCAGCACGGAATCGGCTGCCAGGCATTTCGCCGGCATCGTCGTCGTCGCTGCACGTACCATCGGAGCCCCGGGTCCTGTGTTCAGGGTGATGCGCCGGGGCCGGCCGGTGCCGCGCCCAACCAGGTGTTGGCCTGGATCAGGTCCTCGGGCGCGAGGCTGCCGGCCGCCCGCTTCAGGCGCAGCGTGTCCAGAATGTAGTCGTAACGTGCCCGCGCGTAGTCGCGCTTGGCCTGCGACAGCCCACGTTCGGCCGCGACCACGTCGATGGCGGTGCGGGTGCCGACTTCGAATCCGGCGCGGGTCGATTCGAGAGCGGTCTGCGACGACACCACCGCCTGGCGCAGCGCGTTGACCGAACTGATGCGGGTAACCACGCCGAGGAAGGCTTCGCGCGCCTCGCGCTGCACGGCACGGCGGGTTTGCTCCATGCGCTCGAGCGCGGCGCTGTGGTCGTGCTCCGCCTGATGGGTGCGTGACAGCGTGCGGCCGCCTTCGTAGATCGGCACCGTCAGCTGCAGACCGATGTCGCTCTGGTCGACCTCGGTCGAGCCGAACTGGCCGCCGCGGTCGTTGTAGCCGTGGCCGCCGACCAGGTCGAGGCGCGGCGCATGCTGGGCGTACTGGCGCCGGATGTCGGCATGCGCGATGTCGGCGGCCATCTGCGCGGCGGCCAGTTGCAGGTTGTGCGCGAGCGCGGTGCTGGTCCAGGCCTCGACGTCGAGCGGTTCCGGTACCGCCAGGGGCATGCGCTCGCCGAGCGGTGCCAATGCCTCGTAGTAGGCTTCGGTCACTTCACGCAGCGCTTCGTTGGTATTGTCGATTTCGTTGCGCGCGGCGATCGCGGCGGCCAGCGCGCGGTCGTAACCGGCCTGGGCCTCCTGCACGTCGGTGATCGCGATCAACCCGACTTCGAAGCGCTGGCGGGCCTGCTCGAGTTGACTGGCCAGCGATTCCTGCTCGGCCAGTGCGAAGGTGTGCGAGTCGGCGGCCGCGAGCACCGCGAAGTAGCGCTCGGCCACGCGCAGCATCAGGTCCTGGTGCGCCACCAGCACTTCGAGCTGGGCCTGTTGCAGGCGCTTGTCGGCCTGCTCCAGCGCGATGAAGCGATCCTGATGGTAGACGGGCTGCGACAGGTTGATGCGGTAATCGCGGGTCGTGAAGGCGACGTCGCCACCGGCGGCGAAGGCGAAGTCGGCGGCGATGTCCTGCTTGACCCTGGCGATGCCGCCGGTGAAGGTCAGGGTCGGCAGCCACAAGTCGGCGCGCGCCTGTGGCACGCCCTCGGCGACGCTGCGTGCACTGGCCTGGGCTTCACGGTAGAGCGGGTCCATCTGCTCGGCGCTGGCCAGTACCGCCAGCAGGTCCGCGGCCGCGGCAGCGCCGCACGCCAGGCTCGCCGCGAGCGTGACGAGCAGGATGCGCAGATGGCCCGCGGCGGGAACGTTCATGCCGGCGTGAATTCAGTAGGTGGCCATGCCGGGCGCGATCTCGCGTGCCCAGGCGTCGATGCCACCGGCCAGGTTGTACACGCGCGGGTAGCCGGCGCGAACCAGGAAATGCATGGCCTGCCGGCTGCGCACGCCGTGGTGGCAGACGACGACGATGGCGGCCGTGCGCTCGATCTCGGCCAGGCGCTGCGGGATTTCACCCAGCGGAATGTGCAGTGCGCCTTCGATGTGGCTGAGCGCGAGTTCCCAGGCTTCGCGCACGTCGACGAACAGCGTGCCGGGTTCGGCGCGCAGGCGGTTGGCCTCACTGGCGGTGAGTTCCTGCATGCTGCCGCCGGACTCAGAACTGGAACTCGGGTTTGGTCGCGGCGCCGATGAGCGGCGTCAGTTCGGTTTCGAACAGGCACTCACTGGACCAGGTATCGCGAGCGAGGCGGGTCACCAGCAGCGCTTCCATCACCGGCGCGTCGCCGACCACGATGAACAGACGGCCGTCGATGCTGAGTTGCCGTTCGATGGCCG
>CAYPJK010000427.1:0-2998 GCA_964411025.1 uncultured Nevskia sp. | reverse complement strand
GCGTCTCGAAGCGGCGCTGGCCGACAACCGCGCTGCTGCCAGTCGCTTCGCCGCCGAAGGTCTTGCGGCCGGTTGGGCGGCACTGCCGGCCGATGGCGCGACGACCGCCGGTCTGGCGCCCGGTGCGCCGCTGCCGGCAGCGCTGCTGATCGGCTTCGAGGCGGCGCTGGGCGTCGACGCGGCACCGCCGTCGCCGGCGCGTCAGATCCTGCTCGCCGAACTGCTGGAAGCGCGCGGCCTGCAGGCGATGTCCGAGAATGACCCGGCGCTGGATGAATGGCAGGACGCGCAGCAGCAGGCACTGGCGCGGACCGTTGCCGAATCGCTGGATGCCGAGCAGCGGCAGCTCAGCCGCTGGCTGGCCTCGGTGCGTGCCGGCCTGGCGACGCTGTCCGATCCGAGCTTCGTGCTGCCGTCACCGGACCCTGCGCCGCGCTGAGGCCGCGCGTCAGCCCCGGCTACAGGTACGGCGAGAACAGCCAGCAGATCGCGTCGCGGCTGCGCGCCAGGCCGGATGCCCGGTCCAGTTCGGCGAGGCTGCGCGGCCGGCACTGATCGCGCACGGCGTCGAAGTGCTGCAGCAGGTCGCCGGCCAGCTGCTGGCAATAGGTTTCCACCACCAGCTCGAAGTTCAGCCGCAGGCTGCGCGGATCGAGGTTGGCCGAGCCGATGTGGGCGTAGTAGTCGTCGACCACCACCAGCTTGGTATGTGCGAACGGCGCCGGCCGCAGGTGGATGCGCACGCCGTGCGCCAGCAGTTCGCGCTGCCAGCGGCGGCTGGCCCAGTCGACCCAGCGCAGGTTGCTGCGCGCCGGCAGGATAAGTTCCACGGCCACGCCGCGCAGCGCCGCTGCTTCCAGGCCGCGGGCCAGTTCCGGCATCGGAATGAAGTACGGCGTCATGATGCAGACCCGCCGATGGGCGTTGGCGAGTGCTGCCAGCAGCACCAGTTCCAGCCGCTCGACCCCTTTGTTGGGCCCGGTGATGACCCGGCAATGGCTGCGGCCGGCAGCCTCGATCGGCGGCCCGGGGCTCCCCAGCGCGGCGGCGTCGCGGCGGCCGTGCCAGTCATCGTCGAACGCCCGTGCCAGCTGTGCGGCGATTGGCCCCCGCAGGCGGAAGTGCAGGTCGATCAGGCCCTGCTTCGGCTGGCCGAGCACGGTGTGGTCGCTGATGTTCATGCCGCCGGTGAAGGCGAGGCCATCGTCGATGATCAGCAGCTTGCGGTGGTTGCGCAGGTTGACGTGCGGCAGCGGCAGGAAGCGCCGAGCCAGCTGGAAGCGCCGGGTTGGCACGCCGGCCTGCAGCAGCAGCGCCGAGGCACGCGGGAAGTCGTACAGATCGCCGACGGCGTCGACCAGCACCCGCACCTCGACGCCCCGCTGCTGGGCCGCCACCAGGGCGGCGACGAACTGCGCGCCGACACCGCGCCCGGAAAAGATGTAGCTGGCCAGCCAGACACGGTGGCGCGCGCCGCCGATTGCCGCCAGCATCGCCGGGTAGGCCTGGTCGCCGTTGTGCAGCAGGTCGATGCCGTTGCCGGCGGTCAACGCCCGGCCGGTCATCGCACCGCCGATGCGCACCAGTTCGCGCAGTTCTTCGGCGATCACGCCCGGCAGCAGCGCGCTCAGACCGGGCGGCACGGTGTCGTCACCGGCGCCGTGGACCGGCTGCGCCTTAGGGTTGACCCGGTTGGTGCCGAGCAGCAGGTACAGCAGCGGGCCGGCGATCGGCGCGAGCAGGCAGGCCGCGATCCAGCCCCAGGCGGCGCGCGGATCGCGGACATTGAGCAGCGCATGCCGGGTGGTGAGCAGACCGAGCGCCGAGTGCAGCAGGGCCAGCGCCCAGGCGAGGCTGTCGACCGGCAGGCTCATGTCGGGCGGACGGAGATTTCCGCCGCCAGCGGCAGGTGATCGGAGCGGGCCTGGGCCAGTGTGTCGATCCGGTGCAGCTCGACCTGCGGCGACAGCAGGATGTGATCGATGCTGCGTGTCGGCGCCCAGCTCGGAAAGGTGGCTGGCGTGCGCTCCGGCAGCCAGAAGCCGGCCGCCTTCAGCGCCGGATGGGCGCGCAGCAGCGCAGGCTCGGCATTGAGATCGCCGACGATCACCGATGGCCGGTCGCGGCCGGTCTGTGCCACCAGGTAGTCGAGCTGGCGCTGCTGCGTCTGCCGGCCGAGCGACAGGTGGGTGACGAAGATCTCCAGCGGCCTGACGCCGCCCGGCAGCTGCAAGGCCAGCTGCAGCGCGCCACGGCCGCGGATCGGGCCGGGCAGCGCGTGTTCGGCGACCACCTGCACTGGCCAGCGGCTCAGGTAGCCGAGCGCATGACGGGCGAATGGTTTCAGGTTGCGGGTGATCGCCAGGCCGTGCTGCGGACAGCCGGCGGCGGCGGCGAGGTAGGCCATCTGGTCGACGAAGCCGGTCCGCAGGGAGCCGGCATCGGCTTCCTGGATGGCGACGAAGTCGTGGTCGCGGATCAGCGCGGCGATGTCGTCGAGCGCGCCATGCCGGTCGCGGCCCGGCAGCGCGTGGCGCCAGGCGCGGGTCAGGTAATGGCGGTACTGCGCCGTGTGCAGGCCGACCTGGATGTTGAAGCTGAGCAGCTTCAGGCGCGGCGGCGCAGGCGGGAGCGAGGTCGGCGGCGTGGTCATCGGCAGCGCGGGTGGCGGTGCCGACACCTTATGCGAATTCTCCGCTGCTGCGGGCCGATGCTCAGCGCCGCCGCTGATACAGCAGCAACGCGTGGCCGGGCGAGGTCGGCAGCACGGTGCTGCCGCTGCCGCGAACGCAGGCGTAGGCCGAGGCCAGCTGCTGGCTGCCGTCGGCGGCGGCTGCTTCGCTGAAGGCAAGCAGGGTCAGGTCGGCGCCGGGATGGGCGCGCATGAAACCGACCAGCGCCACGAAGGCCGCGCCGTGGCCCATCGTGAAGCGGTGGCGATCCGCTTCCGGCACGCGCGGCCGGCACCAGGCGGCGAGGTCCGGAAAGTTGCTGAACT